>DASYSV010000470.1:0-14701 GCA_036010185.1 Puia sp. | reverse complement strand
GATAGGAAAACCTACCTTAGCACATACAATTCTCTACCTATGCGCATAGGCATCGTTTGTTATCCAACTTTCGGCGGCAGCGGCGTCCTTGCTACCGAGTTGGGTAAGGCCCTGGCGGACAAAGGCCACCAGGTCCATTTTATTACTTACCAGCAACCCGTTCGGCTCAACGAGTTCAACGCGAACATCTTCTATCATGAGGTGCGCGTCACCACCTATCCTCTTTTCGACTATCCTCCCTATGAGACCGCGCTCTCCAGTACCATGGTGGACGTCATCAATAACCACCAACTCGATCTGCTGCATGTCCACTATGCCATCCCCCATGCTTCCGCCGCCTATATGGCTAAAAAGATCGTCGAGGCCCAGGGTCGCTATATACCGGTGATCACCACCCTGCATGGCACCGATATCACCCTCGTGGGCCGTGACAAGACCTTCGCCCCCGTGGTGGCCTTCTCCATCAATCAAAGCGATGCCATTACCGCCGTCTCGCAAAACCTAAAGGACGAAACCTTCCGCAACTTCAGCATCGAAAAAGATATTAAGGTCATCCATAATTTCGTCGACACCCATCGCTTCCACCGCAAACCCATCGACGCCTTTCGCCGGGTCATCGCGCCCAACGGAGAACGCATCCTGCTGCATGCTTCCAACTTCCGCAAGATCAAACGCGTTCAGGACATCGTCCGCATCTTCGAGATCGTCCGCAAAACGATCCCCAGCAAGCTGCTTTTCGTCGGCGACGGTCCCGAACGGTCGGATGCCGAAAGCCTATGCCGCGAGCTCGACATCTGCGACGACACCCGCTTCGTAGGCAAACAGGAGCAGATGGAGGACATCCTCGCAGTTGCAGATCTGTTCTTACTGACTTCGGAATATGAAAGCTTTGGACTCGCCGCGCTCGAGGCTATGGCGGCGGGCGTACCGGTGATCTCTACCAATGCAGGGGGGCTGCCCGAGATCGCGATACAGGGGGAGACGGGTTATCTCGACGATGTCGGCGACATCCGCGGCATGAGCGAGCACGCCATCGGGATCCTCAGCGACGATAATATCCTGAAAAAATTCAAGGCTAACGCTGCCGCACATGCGAAAAATTTCGACATCCACCGCATCGTGCCGCAATACGAGGCGCTATACAACCGCTTCCTGACCTTGTCGCCCGTCGGCTAACCTGAATATGTCGTTTCCCACCACTTCCACGCGAATGGTCGAGTGTTTCCGTATGGTCTGCAACGCCTCGCGTACCATCGCCCGGTCCATAAACAAGGTCATAGACGTCACCGTCCCATCCTCATAACTGATCCGCAGCCGCTGACGCAATACCGACAGCCGCGCTTCGATCTCCGCGATCTCGGAGAAAGGCATCTCCTCGCGGTCCGACAACTCGAGGATGATCCGCTTGTTCCCGATGATAAAACGGTCTTCTTCTACCGTGATAACGCCCCTGCTGGCGGCGACGAGACTGGCAAAAGATCCGAAGATCGCCATCACCGAAATGCCGGGGATTTCGTCGAACAAGAAAACAAAAAGGATGATAGAAGCAAAACAGATGGTCCGCCAAAGGACGACGAACACACCGGACACGCCGGGTCGGCTCCGGTAAAAGAGGTTTTCGCGCATACGCATAGGAATTGAATTTTTAGCTTCGGGTCCCGCCTTCTCACGCACTGTCTCTCCCGCCCCGCGGGTGACCCTCTAAGTGTTACCTCTTAAACGATCCCTAAGGGGTATAAATTGTGTCCCATCCGGCCGCCCCATATCTTGCGTACTTCCTCTACCGTTTCAACCACCGCTCCGGATCCAGCATCGTCCCCTTTTCATTGGAGATAGCGAACTCCAGCTGCGCCACATCTCCCACCCTGCCGAGTATCTGGCCCGTGGTAATATGCTCACCCTTCGTCACCGACACCGTCGTCAGATTGCTATAAGTGGTGAAGTATCTCCCATGCCGCACCATCACGGCCTGCACATCGCCGACATTGAAAATGGCCTGTATCTCGCCCGCGAACACGGCCTTCACGGCAGCGCCGGCCTGCACGTCGATCGTAACGCCAAGGTTGTTGTGAATAATGCCTTTGATATATTCATGCGGCCCGAACGCCATCGAAATGGTCCCCGACACCGGCCAGGGCAACCGGCCCCTGTTCCGCTCGAAATCCCCGGTCAGATGTACGTCCGCATCATCGCTAAAGACCGTTTTCGCACCTGACTTTACCGTATTCAGCGTGGCGGGAGCCACTTCCTCTTCCTTCCCTGTCCTGGCAGCGGATGCCGCGGCCTCTGCATTCTTCCGGGCGTTTTCTTTGGCTGCTGCGGCCGTGGCGCGACGGATGACCGCGGAAATTGCGGAGCTCAGTTTCGCGTCCTGCCGCTGTTTGGCGACCATCTCTTTTTTCAATTCCTTCTCCTGCGATTGCAGACGGGTGACGACCGCATCCTTCTCCCGCTTCTCATCCTCCAGCATCGACCGCTCCTTACTCTGTTTCTTGATCGCCTCCTCCTTCTCTACACGCGTCACCTTCAGCCCGTCGATCTTACCCTGCAACAACTGCTGCGTCCGCACGATATTCGCGGCCCGCTCCTCCCGGTAAGCCCGATAGGATTTCAGGTACTCGATCCGCCGCAAAGCGTCGTTGAACGAAGTCGCCGAAAAAATAAAGTTCAGGAAGTCATAGCTGCTCCGGTTCTTATACGCGAACACGATACTCTGCGAATACTGGACACGGAGCGTATCCAGCTCGGCCTTCAGCTTGATGATCTCGCGCCAGGACTCATTCATGTCCCCTTGTATCGCGTTGATCTGGGCATTCATATTCCGGATGGCCGACTCACGCAACCGAAGCCGCCGCTGCAGCAGCGCCAGCTGACCCAGGTTCTCCCGCTTGTTCCTGTGCGTCTCGCTGAGGGTCTTTTCCAGATCCGCCATCTCTTTTTGGATCGTCGCACGTTCCTTCTCCAGATCCGCACGGCTTTGCGGCAACGTCTGTCCCGGCGCCTGCGCCAGGATGCGTCCGCCCATAGCCAGCGTCAAAAAAAGGATGCCGAAACACCTGATAAAGATTTTCTTAAACATGGACCCTGTTTTTAGCGGTGATTGTCCAGGTATAACGTCTATCGGTACTTAAAATTCTTCGGGACCTGCCAGGGATAGCTTAAAGGTTCGTTAAACTTATACTGCTTATACCCCAGCTCGATATCCACCTTCGATTTTTCCTCCACCGAGATCTTGCGGTAGGCCGAGAAGGGTACCACCCCCGAATAATCGTAATCCCCATAAGTCAGATCGCAGGTACGCGCGCGCAACGGGTCCACATCATCCACCTTGCTATGCTTCATCGTCAGATCGGGGTTCAGCGTAAGGAAGTTACTGAATTCCGCCCCTGCACTGAACAACGAGATGCCCTTCGTCTCCGTGCGGTAGTACAACACCCGGGACGTGTCGAGGAAGATGGGGTTGCCGATCAGCAGGTCCTGCAACGCCTTGAAATCAACGGGCAGGTGTACCTGCTCCTGGAGATAGCTTACAGAACGCATCCGGATGACCTTCTCCCGGTTGTCCCTGACCTTGACGCTGTCCGGAGTGATCATCGCGCGGATCACCTCCTTCGACACAGGTCCCAGGCTCCCGACGATCGAGAGCCAGATCAGGCTGTCCTTCTTGATGCGAACGAACGCGGTCACCTCATAGTCCTTCCCGTCGCTACTCTGGAAGTGCACATGGATCTTACCGGAAAAACTCTGGAAATCCACATGATTCCTGTAAAGCCCGTTTATCGTGCTATGGATCATGGCGATCGAGTCTGCATGCAGATCCCGGACGGGTTCGATCGCCCTTTTAGCCGCCCCGACGGTATCAGGACGCGGGGCCGGAGTGGCGATCACTTTCCGTATCGTCTTCGTACTACGGCAGCTTCCGATCGCCCCGGCGAGCACACCGGCAAGAACGATCCCCGCCAAAATTTTAATTCCATTCATAATTTACCGGTATGTCCAAACCCACCCGCGGCGCGGAGGGTCTCACTAATTGAATCCACTTCCACCCATCCGACCTGCACCACCGGGCTCACCACCATCTGCGCGATACGGTCGCCATGATGCAAGGTCTGCTCTTCCTGCGACAAATTGATGAGAATGACCTTCAGCTCGCCGCGATAGTCGGAGTCGATAGTGCCGGGGGAATTGAGACAGGTAATGCCGTGTTTAAGGGCCAGACCGCTGCGGGGCCGGACCTGCGCCTCATAACCCAACGGCAGCTCGATAAAAAGCCCCGTAGGGACCAGCGCCCTTTCGAAGGGCCTGAGCACCACCGGCGCGGTGATATTCGCCCGGAGATCCACACCCGCCGACCCTTCCGTCGCATATTCAGGCAGAGGATTCGAAGATTGATTGATGATCTTGACCTTTATTGACATGGCGCAAATATACCTCTACATCATACCTTTTCCAAAAGCGCGGTCGCATACGCCACCAACCCCTCGCCCCGTCCTACAAACCCCATCTTCTCCGTCGTCGTGGCTTTGATCGAAATATCCCCTACCCCCACCCCGAGGATCCCCGCCATCGTCTCGCGCATGGCAACCGCATATTTCATGATCTTCGGCGCCTCCAGCGTCACAGTACTGTCGATATTGACGACACGCCACCCCGAGGCCTTCACCATCTCAAAAGTCTTGCTCAATAATATCTTGCTGTCGATGCCCTTATATGCCTCATCCGTATTGGGAAAATGTTGCCCGATATCCCCAAGCGCGAGCGCGCCCAGCAACGCATCGCAGATGGCATGGATCAGCACGTCCGCGTCGCTATGTCCGACCGCACCCTTCGCCGAAGGTATCCGCACCCCGCCGAGCCACAACTCCCGGCCTTCGGCCAACTGATGATAATCTATCCCAAAACCAATACGCATAAAAAAAGGCGGCCCGAAGGGCCGCCGCAAATATATAAGCTTAAACGCGATTTATTGCTCGCTCCCCGACGTATTGTTGTCGCCACCATTGCTGTCCAGGTCGAAGGTCAACCCGAAACGCAGCGTATTCGACAGGGGATTGCGGTTCGTCCCGCTGCCCGAAGGCACCAAATAGGAAAAATTCAACCCCATCACATTGTACTTGACGCCGATACCCAGGCTGAAATATTTCAGATCGCCCTTGCTGGGGTCCTCATAAAAATAACCCGCACGGAAAAAGAACTGATCCTGGTAGGAATATTCCGCACCCAGCGAGAACTGCAGACTCTTGAACTGATTCTCCCCACCAAAGGCTTTGAACCAGCTGCCCGTAATACTTTGATTGTGGTAGTTGTCCAGATTGGACTGATCGGTCGAGTCATCACCCGTCGGCGTCGGAGGCACCGGCACCAGCAACTTGTGCATGTCGATACCAAAGGTCAGCTTATTATCTTCATTGAATACCGTGGTATAGGTTGCGCCCAGACCCAGATCGGCAGGGATGAAATCCTTGTCGGTGGCCGAGTTGGTATACCCGATCTTACCGCCGAGATTCGTCAGCGCCAGACCGAAATTCCAGCCCCCCTTGTCTTCCGTCACGCCGTGATAGAACAACGAGATGTCGGCGGCAAATGTCTTGCCGGGCTGATAGGTCGACCCGCTGGCGGCATATCCCGAGGCCAGATTGGAATAGATATAACGGGCGGCCAGACCGACACTCAGCTTATCGCCCAGCTTCCGGCTATAACCCGCGTCAAAGCTGAATTCGCGAGGGTGGCCGCTACCAAGCTCGTTACCGCTGAAATCCGTGAACTGGATATTACCCAGACTGAAATATCGGATCGAGAACGACAACGCCTGAAGAGCGTCCAGCTTCTTATAGCCACTGGCCGCCAGCAGATACACATCATTCAGACCCAGGTCCTTCAGCCAGGGCGTATAGGTCAGCCCGATGCCGAGATCCTTCTTCGCGAAAGGTATCTTGGATTGGTTGTAGAAAGTAGAAGCCGCGTCGGGGGAAGTAGCTACCCCGAGATCACCCATGCCCCCGGCCCGGGCATCCGGTGATATCCGCAGGAAGGGAACCGCCGTCGTCGTCACATTCAGATTATTCGTCTGTCCAAAAACACCCTGCCCCGCAAAGACTAACATTAATAAAGCAGCTAATCCCTGGTAAAATCTTTTCATGAGCTTGTTAAAATTTAAAAGTAGATTTGTGATATAGGCGGCTAAATTAATGATTTTTAACTATTTAAATATGCAATCCATTCATATCCGTCGTTCCGGTCCGAAGAGGCCGGAATTATCCCCTTTTTCAATCTTTCTCCAACGGATATAATCATCGTTTATTGTGGCCTATTGTTTGCAAAGTCCATACCGGATTGCGTTTGGCCCGGTTTCGCCGGCAAATATAGAATTTCGGGAAAAATTTCCAGAATTTTCAGCGGCGGCAACTGTGGATAAATTCACACCGTACTATAATGTGGCGGTCATACAATAAAATAGGCAAAACCGTCGTTTTCCACGTTCAAGCCGACGGGTCCATCAG
The DNA here is from genome assembly GCA_036010185.1 of Puia sp. GTDB lineage: Bacteria > Bacteroidota > Bacteroidia > Chitinophagales > Chitinophagaceae > Puia. The sequence continues at coordinate 8,201 of DASYSV010000470.1, read as the reverse complement.
TCCCGCCGTCTTTGGACATCAACGGTTTAAAAAGCGTCAACTTATGAATCTGAAAAACCTAGCTATCCTGGCTTCATCCGTCGCCCTCTTTGGCTCCTGTAATGTTTTTAAGAAAAAACCGGAGCAATCGACCGTTACCGGCTGGAATTACAACGATTCCAAAATGGGTGGCTTCCAGGTATCGAAAGAAAAAGAACAGCGCACCGGCCCGGGTCTGGTATTCATCCAGGGCGGTACTTTCACCATGGGCGCTACCCAGGAGGACGTAATGCGTGACTGGAACAACGTTCCCCGTCGCGTAACGGTCAACTCCTTCTACATCGACCAGACGGAAGTAGCCAATATCCACTACCGTGAATACCTCTACTGGATCAATAACGTCTTCGACGCCGATGAGTACAAGGCAGTCCGCGAAGCGGCACTACCCGACACCCTCTGCTGGCGTAGCGAACTGGCGTACAACGAGCCGATGGTCGAATACTACTTCCGCCATCCCTCCTATAATTTTTATCCCGTGGTCGGCGTGACCTGGAAACAGGCGCACGACTTCTGTCTGTGGCGTTCGGATCGCGTCAATGAGAAATTGCTCATCGACCGCGGCTATATCAATGCCAACTCCGTCAAGAATCTCCAGGGTCTCGGCCAGGAGAACTTCGATACCAAGGCCTACCTGATGGGTGAGTTCCAGGCAACTCCCGACAAACGGGCAAGATCCAAGAGCAATCCGCTGAAGAACCCCAATGGTACCCCGCGTACACAGGTCACCTTCGAAGACGGTATCCTCCTTCCCAACTATCGCCTCCCGACCGAGGCCGAGTGGGAATATGCCGCCCTTGGTTACGTCGGTCAGAACCCGATGCCCAGCCATAAAGACAAACAACGCGGTGAAGAGCTTATCGCCAACAAACAGGTCTATTCCTGGAGCAACAACGTCAACGGTCTCCGCGACACGCGTCACGGCACCTGGCAGGGTAGCTTCATGGCCAACTTCAAACGCGGTTCGGGTGATAACATGGGTGTCGCCGGTGGTCTGAATGACAACGCCGTCTATACCGCTCCCGTAACCTCGTTCTTCCCCAATGCTTTTGGTCTTTATAATATGTCGGGTAATGTCAGCGAGTGGGTAGCCGACGTCTACCGCCCCATGACCGGTCAGGACGCCGACGACGTGGCCCCCTATCGTGGCAACCGTTTTGAGACGGTGGATTACGACAAGGACGGCAAAGCCCAGCGCGACTCCCTCGGCCGTATCAAGATGCGTAACGTGACCGACTCTGAAAGCATGAATCGCCGCAACTACCAGAAAGGCGACGTCATCAACTATCTCGACGGTGACTCCTCCATCTCCGGTATCAACTACGGTTATGGAAAGACCACCCTTATCAGCAATAAATCCCGTGTAGTAAAAGGCGGCAGCTGGAATGACCGCGCTTACTGGCTGAGCCCCGGCACCCGCCGCTTCCTCGAGGAAGACCAGGCCAACAGCACCATCGGATTCCGTTGCGCCATGGACCGCGTCGGCAGCCCCGCAGGCAACGGCCGCCAGACTGGTATCAGCTACAAACAACGACGCCAGAACACGCGAAAACAATAATAATTCCTATTTTAAAAATACGAGGCCCGGGCAATTGCCCGGGCCTCTTTCGTTCATTTATTCCGCAAACCCGGAAGGCGCGAAGCGCCTTCATTCGCTACGCAAACTATCGACCGGATTGGCCATCGCGGCCCTTATCGCCTGCCAGCCCACCGTCACCACCGTGATCACCAACGCCCCCGCGCCCGCCGCCGCAAAGATCCACCATGACAACGAGGTCCGGATTGTATACCCCGCAAGCCATCCCTTCATCACCCACGCACTCAACGGCATCGCGATCACCAGCGACAACCCTACCAATAGCACGAAGTCCTTCGACAACAACCCCCACAGATCGACCACACTCGCCCCCAATACTTTCCTTACACCGATCTCTCTTGTACGCTGCTCCGCCATAAATGAGGCCATACCGAAAAGCCCGAGACAGCTGATCAGGATCGCCAAAAGCGCAAACACTCCAGCCAGTTGCCCTACCCGCCTCTCATCGCCGAACTTCTTCGCGTATTCCTTGTCCACAAATTTATAATCGAATGGCTCCGCCGGATCGTAATGTGTAAACACAGCCTTGCACTTGTCCAGCGCCGCCGCCATATTCGCGCCTGCCGGCACACGAAGGATCATCACCGCCTCATGGTCCTTTATCGTACAATAAAAGGAAGGACGCACCGGCGAATACGGCGATTCCATCAACATGTCTTTGATCACCCCGATGATGGTGAAAGGATATCCGTCCCATTTGATCACCGTCCCCACCGGGTTCTTTAATCCCATGAACTTCACCGCCGCCTCGTTGATCACGAATGCGCTCGTATCCGTGGCAAAATCCTTCGAGAAATCGCGACCGGCCACGAATTGCCATCCAACCGTCTTTCCATAATTCACTGACACACCCGTATTGGGATTGTCTACACCCTGACTCGGGTCCTTACCCGGCCAGTCGAAACCGCCATTGGTGGACCATACCTGCGTCGGAGGACCGCTGGACTCCGCCATATCCGTCACCGCCCCTTGGTGTATCAGATCCTCCCGCACCGCTTCGTAATGTTTATGAATGGTGCCGGTGATCCGGGGCACCATCACCAATCCATTTTGGTCATACCCTACCGGCCGGTCCTTCGCAATCTGTATCTGACGAAACACGATCACCGTTCCGATGATGAGACTAACGCTAACGGTGAACTGTACCACCACCAGCACCTGGCGCGGCAAAGCCGCAAAACGCCCCGCCTTGAATGAACTTCGCCCGAGCTGCTTCGACACGCTCAGGCTCGTTCGGAACCTCGCGGTTCCCTTCAACACCTTCACCGGTCTGAAAGACGAAAGATACAATGCCGGATAGCTGCCCGCTATCAATCCCGTCACAAGACAAAAGCCGAGTCCCGCAGCCCAGAACGAAAAACTGCCCCACGGCATCGTGACCGACTTGCCCGCGATCGCATTGAAAGGCTGCAACGAAAGACTGACCAGCACCAGCGCAATACCGAACGCCAACAGTGTCAGCAACATCGACTCCGAGAAGAATTGATAGATCAGCTGGCTCCGCAATCCCCCGATCGCCTTGCGGATGCCTACTTCACGAGCCCGCCGCTCACTCCGGGCCGTAGACAGGTTCATGAAATTGATACATGCCAGCAGGAGCACGAAGACGCCGATGATACCGAACATCCATACATATTCTATGCGCCCGCCCGTATTGACACCATTCTTGAATTCCGAATAAAGATTCCAGCGGCTCATCGGTTGAAGCAGAAGGGCATAATGGTTCTTCTTCTCTTCGTCCCGCACATTTTTTTGTTTGGCATCCCGGATACGCGCGGAGACGGTGGCCATATCGGTGTTCGGCGCTATCTGGACAAAAACACGCCAACTGTTATTTCCCCAGGGATCATTCATCTTCGGCACCCACGGATTGGCGGCGAGATAGCTCTGCCAGTCGACAATATAATCTAGCTCATTAAAGGCGCTGTTCTCGGGGATATCGGTATAGACGCCCCTCACGATAAGACTCAGTTGATTATCGAATCTGACGACCCGCCCCATCGGATCGCTGTTTCCGAACAACGCGGCCGCCAGGCTCCGGGAAAGCATTATCGTAGACCCTTGTTTCAAAACATCCCGGCTCCCCTGCAACATTTGCAGCGTCAGCATCTCCGGCCCTCCTTCTTCCATAAAGCTGCCCTGGCTCGTCAGCACCTTGGTCCCCGATTGCAGCAGATGGTCATTGCCCCAGCTGGTCATCACCACCTGCTCGAAATTGCTGCCATAATGTTTACGCAGCTCCTCCGCAAGGGTCACCGGCACCGTCCGGCCCGTCACCCGCTCACCATTCATCGTGGTATTGGTGAACACCTGGGCGATCCGGTCATAATGTCCAAAATTTTTGCTAAAAGACAGCTCATCTGTAATCCACAACCCGATCAGCAGCGCCACTGCCATCCCGATCGACAACCCGGCAATATTGATAAAAGAATGGGTCTTGTCTTTCCGCAAATGACGGAAGGCCGTGAGTAAATAGTTTCTAAACATGCCAACCTGGCCTCCAAGCGCATGCCGGAATTGCATATCTTTGGAAACCATTTTTTTACCCGGCTGCCCGCGGGCGGGGTGCCCGCTTTCGATACACGCTATGACCACTATCGAGCATCTTTACCATATCTATCTCCAACACCCCTCGGTGCAAACCGACACGCGCCTGCTCCTACCCGGCGATCTGTTCTTCGCCCTTAAAGGCCCCAATTTCAATGGTAACCACTTCGCGACGAAAGCCCTCGACAGCGGCGCCGCCTATGCGGTCATCGATGAAGTCCCGGCAAGCAAAGACGATCGCCTGCTCTTCGTCCCCAATGCGCTCACTGCCCTGCAGGAGCTGGCGCTCCACCATCGTCGCCAATTCGATATCCCATTCCTGGCCATCACCGGCAGCAACGGAAAGACGACCACCAAAGAATTGGTGCATGCCGCACTCTCCGCCGAATACATCACCTATACCACAAAAGGCAATCTCAACAACCATATCGGTATCCCCCTGACCCTCCTGTCGGTGCGGCGCGACGCCGAGTTCGCGGTCATCGAAATGGGTGCCAATCACCAGAAAGAGATCGAAGCCTATTGCCATTATACGCTGCCAACCCATGGGATCATCACCAATATCGGGCGCGCCCATCTCGAAGGTTTCGGCGGCCCCGAAGGCGTAAAGAAAGGGAAGGGCGAGCTCTACGACCATCTTCGCGACAATGGCGGCACCGCCTTCGTCTGGCGCGACTCCGACGATCTCCGGCAAATGAGTCGTGGGATACCCCATATCATCACCTATGGCGCCCACGATGCCGACTTCACCGGCCGTGTCGTGCCCCCAGCGCAACCTTCCACCCCGGGAGCCCTTCTGGCTGCCAGCACCTTCCTCCACGTCGAGATCACGCACGGCGCCTCCACCGGCACCATCCCAACCCAGCTGGTCGGCGATTACAATCTGCCTAACATCCTCACCGCCGTAGCCGTAGGCAAACATTTCGGCGTACCCGACGGGAAGATCCGCCGCGCCATCGAACAATATACCCCCTCCAACAGCCGTAGCCAGCTCATCGAACAGGGCGGTAATCATATCATCCTCGACGCCTATAACGCCAACCCCTCCTCGATGCGCGCCGCCATCGACAACTTCGCCCGCCTGCCCACCGCCCCAACGGGCAATGGCTCCCCCTCCGACGGCTTCGGTCACAAGATCCTCATCCTCGGCGCCATGGCCGAGCTCGGCCCCGAAAGTATCAATGAACATCGCGGCATCGTCGATCTCATCGCCCGATATCCTTGGGCTAAGGTCGTCCTCGTCGGCGGCGACTTCCTCAAATTCGACCACCCCTATACCACCTTCCCCGACAGCCGCGAAGCCGCCAAATGGCTTCAGGCCGCCGGCCTCAAAGACGCCTGGCTCCTCATCAAAGGCTCCCGCAGCAGCAAGATGGAGCTCGTCCTCCAATAGCCCTCGCCGCCGCCGTCACGCGCGCCAACCCGCCGCCGTCACCGCCAACCCGCCGCCGCCAACCCATCTTATTCATCACGCAACGTATCCACCGGATTCATCCTCCCGGCCCTCACAGCCTGCCACCCCACAGTCAGCACCGCCAACCCCACCGCAGCCAACCCCGCCTCGACGAATACCCACACACCAATAACTGCGCGGTACGCAAAATCCTCCAACCAACGATGCCCCAGCCACCAGCTCACCGGCGCGGCGATCACCAGCGCGATCACGACCAGCACTAAAAAATCGCGGCTAAGGAGCAATGCGATCTGCCGGACCGACGCACCCATCACCTTGCGGATGCCGATCTCCTTCGCACGCCGGCCGGCGGAATACAACGCCAACCCGAAGAGTCCCATACACGACACGAATATCGTAAGGATCATCGCCGCCCCCATCAGGAAGGCCGTATTGTTCTCCTGATTGTACAGCCGGCTGATCAGATCGCTCTGAAAGGTATAATCGAACGGATCCTTCGGGAACTGGCTCTTCCAAACCGGACCCATCGCGGCAATGATCGCCCTGGCCGCATCGGCCTGTTTACCCTTTGTCGCCAGCTTCACGGCTACGCTATGTTCGAGGTCTGCTTCATGCTGAATGACCAGCGGCTTGATGGTCTCATGGAACGATTCCTGGTGAAAGTCTGCCACCACTCCGACGATGGTAAAAGCCACTTTTCCCTGTTGATGTTGCTGGTAGATCAGCTTGCCCGTCGCCTCATCCGGCGATGAAAAACCTAACGTCCGGGCATAGGTCTCATTGATCAGCACTTCCTTCACACTGTCCCCCGGCCTCATGTTCCGGCCCGCCAGCAGTTTCATCCCATATACGCCGATAAAAGCCGTATCGCCTCCCTGCACCATCACATTCAACGTCTTCACGCCGTCCTTGTCCTCATGGATGAAATTACTCCCCATATGCGCAAAACCCATCGGCGCATTGCTCTGCACGGTCACCGCTTTCACGCCCGCCAGCTGACTAACGGTCTGCGCCAGCAATGCCATTTGCCCCGGCTTGCTGCGCCACTGATTCACGGTGAGGATCGCATCGCTGTCGAAACCCTTGTCCGAGTCCCGCATATAGCGCACCTGCCGCGCGATGATCAACGATCCGATAATGAACACCAGCGAAATGCTAAACTGAAAAATGATCAATCCCTTCCTCAACCCCGACCCGCCAAATAGTCCTTCCCTGCCCGAGGCTACCGCACCCTTCAGGCTCACCACGGGCCGATAGGATGACAAGACCCTCGCCGGATAAAATCCGGCCGCCAGCGTAACAAACACCAGCAGAACCACCAGGAACGATATATTGCCCCAATCCGTCGGATTGAACCGGATCCCCGGTGGGATATAGTCGCCGAACAACCACAATGCCGGCCGCACAAGCAACGCGGACACTACCACCGCGCACAGCGACAGCAAAAAGGTCTCCACAAGCAACTGTATCGTCAGCCCCTTCCGGCTGCTGCCCATCACCCTGCGTATGCCCACTTCTTTCACCCGCTGTAACGACTGCGCCGTAGACAGATTGATGAAATTGATCAACGCCAGCAGCAGGATAAAGAATGCCACACCTATCAGCGTATACAACAACGGCAAATAAGCCTTTCTGAAATCATCCCCGCTGTCGGACGGATGAAAATCCGGCGTATAATGGATATCGTACAGCGATTGCAGATAGAGATGCGGCGCGCTTGCACCGGGGAACATGACAAGATGAGCCTTTCGGACAAGATCGTTCATCCTGGCATTCACCTCTTCCGGGTTCACGCCCCTGGCAAGCCGCACAAAAGCCTGCGACCGGTGCGGTTGCAGACTGCTCCAGTCGGCAGTCGGAAATTGATTGCGTATCCAGCTATGCGGAGCGGTCGATATGGAAATGAAGCTGGTATAGTTGAGGTCCGATAGCCGCGTCCAGTCATCCACGATACCCGCCACCGTCACCGGCAGACTGTCATCATAGATCACCGTCTTCCCCAACATCTTCTCCAGTGGCCCGTCACCGAAATATCTATGCGCCACGCTTTCGCTGATCACCAGCTTGTCCGGCTGATCCAGCGCCGAAGGACTGCCCGCAAGCCACCGATGAGGAAAAAGATTAAAGAACGACGGCCCCGTCAATATCGTCGATGATGCATAGCTGTCCTCCTGAGAATTGCTGAATTCCTTCGGCGCCTCACCCGGCTTCCCCGGCACCGCGATATGCTGACCCCAGGTGTGAAATCCAACCTGCGCCTCGAACCCCGGTATCCCATGCTCCAGCCCCGCCAGCTGCGGAAAAGGACTGTTCAGGAACATCGGCGACCCGTCGGGGAAGCGCATATCACCCACGATGCGATAGATACGGTCCCCGTCAGGATGGAATTTGTCATAGCCGAGATCATGCCGCGCGATGAGGAAGATGACCACACAGGCGCAGATGCCGATCGAAAGACCCAGCACGTGTATCGACGTGAACAGCGGATGACGGAACATCTGCCGCCACGCGAGCCGCAGGTTATATTTTATCATGGGGAAGGCGTTTATCTAAATTTCCGCCATTCCCGCCAGACGCCAAAACGAAGTATTCCACAACCTGCCTTCG
>DASYSV010000467.1:0-4389 GCA_036010185.1 Puia sp. | reverse complement strand
TATAGGAAGGGATGGCGATGGTTGTCAGCGTTTTTTGAAACCGATCCGCTCGCGGTCGTCCCATTTTCGTTGGGCAGCCTTTTCATCAAGGAGGTTTTCCATGGCGTCGTATATCTGGTTTAATTGGACATCGTGTTCGTTCAGTCTTTCCCAGAGTTGCTTGAGTCTGAGGTCGCCCGGTTGGAGTAAGGCATGGCGAACCTCGACGAACGCCCGCATGATGGCGATATTCATGTTTATAGCCTTGTCCGAGTTGAGAATACCGCTGAGCATAGCTACGCCCTGCTCGGTAAATGCATAGGGGAGGTATCTATCGCCGCCGCGGGAGGGGAGATTTGAGATCACAAATTGTGATTTCAAAGAATTGGACTTCTCTAAGGCTTCAATTTGCGACCTTATAGATTCAAATTCTTCCTGGGTCAGCTGGAACATGAAATCGCTGGGAAAGCGCTTTAAATTACGTTTTACCGACTGATTTAAGACCCTGGTTTCAACTTCATAAAGATCGGCGAGGTCTCTGTCCAGCATGACCCTTTCACCGCGAATCTCGTATATCCTGTTTTGGATGCTTCTGATAATTTCCATAGAACCCGATTTGAGCCTTCGAATTTAAATCATTCAGGGAAATCGGGAAGAAAAAAATGGGTTTGGGGCAGCTGCATCATCGCAGGCCGCCGCGACGGGTAAAATTATAACGCACGCCGAGATTATTATAGGGGAGATACGGATTCCGCGAAAAGCGTTGCCCGCGGGGCAATCATTTTTTTCGGGAACGGCCGCGGGGGCCACCCTCACCGGCAATACGCGACTTTGCCGCGCCTGGTTGGCCCGGCAAATAAAATGAAAAAGCCCCTCTTGCGAGGGGCCTTTTTATGCGTGGAGGTCATTGTCATTGCTGTAAACTACCTCCCGCATCACCCATGCCTTGCGAATTCATGTCCTTTCTTTTGAAAATATTCAAATCCATCTTTCCGAAGCGGTAGGCGAATACCACGCGGAACAGTTGCGGGTCTTTGAGCCGATCGTACTCCTGCTCGAAGAACTGGCTGGTACTATATTGATCCGACCAGCGCGTGCGGAATATATCGCTCATGCTGACAGTGACAGAGGCGGCATTGTTTTTCAGGAAGGTCTTCTTCACGGCCAGGTCCAGACCCCAGTAGGGCTTGATATAACCCTGGGACGAGCTCTGTGTGTTGGTGTTCGGCGGGCCGAACTGATTGTTGTTCAGGTTCACCGGAAGATTGGTCTTACCCTGATAGATAGCGGTCATCTGGATCGTGATGCTGGCCGGCAGCTTGAAATTGCTGTTGAACTTTCCGAAGAAGGTCCACATTGCGGGTTGCGACGGCTCATTCAGGTTTTCCGTATTGATATGCCCGTTATAAACGTTCGCATTGATCGATATGTCCCACCACCTTGTAATGTTGTCGGTAGACGTGATCTCCCCGCCGACCGTATATGCATTGTTGGCGTTCTTGTAGGTATTGATGAGTACCGCCTTACCCTGGGGGCTGACGCCGCTGTCCTGGAACCGGGTGATCAGGTTATCAGTATACTTGTAATAAGCGGATATCAGCAGGGTATTGTTGTGGGCGAAGGTCTTCATATACGTCATTTCCGTATTGATCGTGAATTCAGGTACCAGCGCCGGGTTACCGCGCGTAATATTCAACGTGTCGGAATAGTCGGTAAAGGGTATCAGGTTGAAGAAGCTGGGCCGGTTGATCTTGCGCGTTGCGCTGATCTGCAGCTCCTGGTTGTGTTTCAGCTTCTGACTCAGGAAAATGGAGGGGAACAGGCTGACGGGGTATTTGTTGCTGAAATGCTCCGGGGGGACGGTATTCAGCAGATCGCCGTCATAGGCTGAGCTTTCCGCGCGAAGACCGAGCGCATATCCGAAATTGTTGATCGCACTGGTAAAATTGACATAGGCTGCATAGACCGTGTTGGTGCTGGTGTAATCACTGACACCATAAGGGTCGAGGTGTTCCTTGCCGGTACCATCGATGGTATAGGTGCTATTGTAATTGGACAGTTTTTGAATACTGGCGCGAAGACCGGTTTCGAGTTTTGTTTTTGAACCCAGGGGATCGGTATAGTCGGTCTGTATCGTGTAAAAACCGGGCGCGGCGGTCCCCACCATCTTTTGCTGAGTCGTCGCCGCTATCGGCGTACCCGGCTGGCCCTGGAAATAATTGGTCGTATACAGCGAAGAGAGCGTAGCATTCACACCGAAATAGGAGAAGTCTGCCGTAAGCTCCTCATCTTTCTTATTGAAGATATGCTTCATGCCGGATTGCACGCCATTGACATGGAAAGAACGGCTCGAATTCGAATTACGCAACGACCAATAGGTAGAGTCGCCGATCGTCCGCAGCAGCGTGGTTTGGATGTCGGAGACATCGGTAGGTGTAAAGGCGCCGCCGACGGCGATATAGCTGGCCGACAAGGTCGTCTTGTTCGTGACGAACCAGTCCGCGCCGATCTGACCAAAAAGGAAATGTCCTTTATTCCGGTTAAGGTCCTGCTGAAGGATATGCGAAGAATCGCCGGGGGTCGTCGCGCTGGCCGGGATCAGGGATGTCCGATCCGTATTGCCGACGGTCTTACCGTTCATTCCGTTGTAGAGACCGTTAAGGGTAAAGTTAACCTTATCCTTGCGCACGCTGAGACCGACGAGTGCATTTGGCATTCCGTGCGAGTCCATGCCTGCGGAGATGCTTCCGTTGTATCCTTTCTTACGATTCTTCTTGAGGATGATGTTGAGGATGCCCGCTCCCCCACCCGACGCATCGTATTTTGCCGAAGGATTGGTGATGACCTCGACGCTTTCGATCGCATCCGCGGGGATCTCATCCAATGTCAGCGTGGTAGGCCTTCCGTCGACGAAGATGGTCGGTGTCGAGCCGCGAAGCGAAACGTTGCCGTCGATGTCCACATTTACCGAGGGAACATTACGCATGACATCCACGCCGGTACCGCCGGCGCTGACGATATTCTTGTCCACGTTGAATACTTTCTTGTCGAGTTCGAGCTTCATCGGCGGAGCGCTGCCGGTGACCGTGGCAGTGGCCAGTTGTTTGACATCGAGCGATAGTTTCAACGAACCCAGGTCTTTATCGAAGGAAGGCAGATTGCCGAACGGGGACGCATTCGTTTGCCCCGGCGTGGCTGCGGCCTGCGCAGGCATGATCGAAAAGGTAACGTCATGGTTCTTATAACCGGTGGCCGATACACGCAACACCAATTGAGCGACGATCGGCAGCTCTTCGAAATCGAATTCACCATTCGCCTTGGTATCCATGCCCTTCAATAACACGAGTTTTTTCTTTTTGGTGGTTGGATCCACGGTGGACTTCAGCACGACGGCGGTCGCCTGGATGCCCTGGCCGGTGGAGTCCGTCACTTTACCATAAGCACGTCCAATCGACGGCGGAGCCTGTCTGGCGCCAGCCGGAGCGCCTTTGGCTCCGGGGTTCCCCTGACTCGGGTTTTGGGCAAACGCGGTCGACACAACCAGAAAAGAAACAACGAAAGCAAGTACTAAATTTCTCACAAAACATATTTTAGGATAACAAAATTAATTGCGCGTCGCGATACCCTTTATAGCATTACTGCAAACGGACCAAAAAACGCGGTAAACGGCACAAAACTGTCGGCAAACGTCATCGGCGAACACACATTTTCGCCTCTATCTGCGATAATTAGTACGCCATCTGTGATAAATATTACGCCGTCTGACGAATAATAACAATCCAATGATGAGAAATTGGACACCGGCTACGCAATTCCCCCTATTTTTTGCGCAATTCCACCCTATCGATGCGCATTTTTACCACTAGCTTTGAAAATATAAAACAAAAAGTATGAGAAAGGTAAAATTGCAGGTACAAATAACACTGGATGGATTCGTCGGCGGTCCTGCGGGCGAGATGGACTACCTTGTTTGGAATTGGGATGATCGGTTGAAAGAATATGTGACTGGCCTTACGGACACGTCCGACACGATCCTGATGGGTAGCATCCTCTATCAGGGCATGTCAGGTTACTGGAGTGCGATACCTTCGGACAACGAGCAATACGATTTTGCGCAGAAAATGAACAATTATAGTAAGCTGGTGTTTTCTACTACTTTAACCGGCGACCTGACCTGGAACAACAGCCGGTTAGCGAAAAACGATGCGTCTGCCGAGATCCGAGCGTTGAAGGAATCACCCGGTAAGGACATAATGGTCTATGGCGGCGCCCGTTTTGTTTCCGGCTTAATTAAGGAAAACCTGATCGACGAATACCATCTCTTCGTGAACCCCGTAGCGATCGGCAAGGGGCTGAGTATCTTCTCGGGTCTGGACGGCTATTTCAAACTCGATCTGGCCGCCGCGCATT
>DASYSV010000459.1:0-6372 GCA_036010185.1 Puia sp. | reverse complement strand
GCCGGCAAACCTTTATACGTGACCAGCCCATCCATCACCGTATGACTCAGATCGATAAGATCGTTTCGCTCTTCCATAGCCGATAATTATTTGACCGTTAAAACTACGCATTTCTGCAGATTACACTATCTTTCAAAAAACATTACATGCCGTCTTCCTATATCCTTTCACTGGACCAGGGCACCACCAGCTCTAGAGCCATCCTATTCGACCACAACGGCAGGATACAACAGATGGCCCAAAAAGAATTCCGCCAGTTCTATCCCCAGCCCGGCCGCGTAGAACACGACCCGGAAGAGATCTGGTCATCACAATACGGAGTCATGGCCGAGGTCGTCGCAAAAGCTGGCATTACCACAAAAGATATCGCCGCCATCGGTATTACCAATCAACGCGAAACCGTCATCGTCTGGGAACGCAGCAGCGGAAAACCCATCCACCCCGCTATCGTCTGGCAGGACCGCCGCACGGCGGAGTACTGCGACAGGCTAAAGACCGACGGCCATACCCCCACTATCCGCGAACGCACCGGTCTGATCATCGACGCCTATTTCTCCGCCAGCAAGCTCAAATGGATACTCGACGAAGTCCCCGGCGCACGGGCCAGTGCAGCGAAAGGCGATCTCGCATTCGGCACCGTCGATACCTGGCTCGTGTGGAAGCTCAGCAACAAAAGCCTCCACATCACCGACACCACCAACGCCTCACGCACGATGCTTTTCAATATCCATACGGGCGCCTGGGATGACGATCTCCTGAAACTCTTCGATATTCCAAGAAATATCCTGCCCGAGGTGCGATCCTCCAGCGAGATCTATGGCCGCACGGCCAGCATCATGGCGCCCGGATCCCCCGGCATTCCTATATCGGGCATCGCCGGCGACCAGCAGGCGGCATTGTTCGGACAACTTTGCACACAGCCAGGCATGGTCAAGAACACCTACGGCACAGGCTGCTTCCTGCTCATGAACACAGGGTCAAAGGCCGTCGATTCCAAAAACCAACTCATCACTACCATCGCCTGGACCCGCGAAGGCAAGACCGAATATGCGCTCGAAGGCAGCATCTTCATTGGCGGAGCCGTCGTCCAATGGCTGCGCGACGGACTGCATTTTATCCGCGACTCGGCACAAATAGAGCAACTCGCAGCCTCCGTGGACACCACCGACGGTGTCTACATGGTCCCGGCCTTCGCGGGCCTTGGCGCGCCTCACTGGAACCAGTATGCGCGCGGGACGCTTTTCGGCATGACACGCGGAACGACCCAGGCGCATATCTCACGCGCCGCGCTGGAAAGCATCGCCTACCAGACTTACGACGTACTGAAAGCCATGGAAGCCGACAGCGGCATCATCCTGAAGGAACTACGCGTGGACGGCGGGGCAACCGCCAACAATCTGCTGATGCAGTTTCAGTCCGATATCCTGAACGTCCCTGTCGTAAGACCTACCGTCACCGAGACGACTGCCCTCGGAGCGGCATATCTGGCCGGTCTCGGCACCGGCTACTGGTCATCACTGGATGACATCCGAAAACAATGGGCGGAAGACCGCCGCTTCACACCGGCAATGGATACCACAAAAACACAACCCCTGCTCAAAGGCTGGCAACGCGCGGTCAAAGCTGCTATCGCATGGACAGAAACAATATGATAGCCCGGCTGGCTGCCGGAGACGGCCAGCCTTATGACATCTGCATCATCGGAGGCGGCGCCACCGGTCTGGGAATAGCCGTAGACGCGGCTTCCCGCGGTTACAAAACCGTGCTGCTCGAACAATACGATTTTGCCAAGGGCACCTCATCGCGTGCTACAAAGCTGGTCCACGGCGGAGTACGCTATCTCCAGCAGGGCAATGTAAGGCTGGTGACCGAAGCCCTTCACGAACGCGGCATCCTCCGCCGCAACGCTCCCCATATCGTAAAAGATCTTTCTTTCATCGTCCCGAATTACAAATGGTGGGAAGGCCCCTATTATGGCCTGGGTCTGAAGGTATACGACTGGATGGCCGGCAGCCTGGGTATCGGCAAATCGCGGCTGCTCTCGCGCGAGGAAACACTTCAACTGGCCCCTACCCTCGATGACGACGGCCTCCGCGGCGGCGTCCTCTATTACGACGGTCAGTTCGATGACGCCCGCCTCGCGATCAATCTTGCCCAGACTGCTGCACATCTTGAAGCCGTTGTACTCAACTATTGCCGGGTGGATGGTTTCCTCAAAAAGCAAGACCACATCGAAGGCGTGGCCACTACAGATACCATCAGCGGCCGGTCGTACAATATCCCCGCGCGCATCGTCATCAACGCCACGGGTGTGTTCACCGATAACATCCTTCGTATGGACGACCCCGGTAGCGAGACCGTCATTTCCCCCAGCCAGGGCGTACATATCATGCTGGATAAGGAATTCCTGCCCGGCGATGCGGCGATTCTCGTCCCTCACACCGATGACGGCCGGGTACTGTTTGCCGTACCCTGGTACGACAAGATCATTATAGGGACCACCGATACCCCGGTGGACAACATCGATATCGAACCGCGCGCCCTGCCGGAAGAGATCACCTTTATCCTCCGGCAGATAAGCCGCTATCTCAAAAAAGATCCCGGCTACGGAGATATCCGCAGCGTCTATGCGGGTCTGCGGCCACTGGTGAAGAACAGCGGCAGAAAAACGGCCGAGCTCTCCCGTGACCACCTGATCCTCGTATCCGGCTCGGGGCTCATCACCATCACCGGCGGCAAATGGACCACCTACCGCAGGATGGCGGAGGACACCGTCAATACGGCCATCTCACGCGGTGGCCTACCCGATAAACCCTGCGTCACGGCCGACCTGCCCATTTTAGGCGCAGACGACAAGACGTCCGTCGGATCGCTTGCGGCGGCGCACCCGCAGTGGGGAGAGAAATTGCACCCGCGCTTACCCTATATCCTTGCCGACATCGTCCATGCCGCGAGAACCGAGCTATGTATGACCGTAGAAGACGCCCTTAGCCGTCGGACCCGCAGTCTCCTGCTCGACGCACAGGCAGCCATCGATTGCGCAGAAACCGTAGCGGCGATCCTTGCGGAACAACTAGGCAGGGACCGCGAATGGCAGCAACGACAAGTAGAGGATTTCAAACAACTCGCAAATGGCTATCTCGTTCATCCATCAATCGTCAATTCTTAAACTTCACGCATATGAGTCCTTTCTGGGGAGAATTTATCGGCACCGCCCTGATCATCGTCCTGGGCCAGGGCGTGGTCTGCAACGTAGTACTGCAAAAAACAAAAGGCAACAACAGCGGATGGATCGTCATTACCTGGGGTTGGGCAATGGCCGTATTTGTCGGCGTCTATTGCTCGGCAGCAGCCAGCAAGGCGCATCTCAACCCAGCCGTGACGCTGGCCTTCGCAGTATTGGGAAAAATTACCTGGCAGCTCGTTCCGAAATATCTGGCCGCGCAATTCCTCGGCGCTATGACCGGCTCGCTCGTAGCCTGGCTATGCTTCCGCGGACATTACTCACAGACCAGTGATGCCAATATGAAGCTCGCCACCTTCAGTACCATGCCGGCTATCCGCAATTATGGAAACAATCTGATCACCGAGACGATCGCCACCTTCATCCTCATTCTGGGTATCCTCTTCATTGCCGCACCCACCGCCAGCCTGGGAGCCCTCGACGCTCTGCCGGTCAGCTTGCTGATACTCGCCATCGGACTGGGCCCCGGAGGCCCGACGGGTTTTGCCATCAATCCCGCCCGCGATCTCGGTCCCCGTATCATGCACGCTATACTTCCAATCCCCGGCAAACGGGATAGCGACTGGGGCTACGCCTGGGTACCGGTACTGGGCCCCATCCTCGGCGCCCTCCTGGCCGCACTCGCTTATCACGCGCTGCAATAGGGCCGCAAATCGAGTCGCACCGCAATCGGTTGCGGACGCCATCTTCACCTCCATCCAAAAAATCCCAAAAAAAATCCCCGCCTTGCGGCGGGGATTCACTAATCAAAAACCTAGCAAAATTATTCTTCTCATTCTGTACTATATACGAAAAACCCTGCCAATTGGTTTTCACACGGGATTAATTTTTTTCTTTGGCAGCCGGTTGAACCCGCTGTAAGGCCGCATAATGCTTCTTCAGCAGCAGAGTACCGGCTTCGAGTAAACGTTCCAGATTTCGATAATTGAGCAGGAGATTGGCCCGCTCCCCGGGATCGCTGAACTCCGTATTTTCCGTAGTCAGACACGTTTCAACCATGCTCCAAAGGATATACCGGCATTCATGCAACCGGTAATCGCTGAAAAATCGTTCGAATACCACTATAGGCTCCCGTATCTCTTCCTCCCCAAGCAACAGGACCCCGTCGAACAGTTCTTTCTGTTCCAGGAATTGTGACATATGAATATTTTTTAGGTTAAGATTGGGCCGCGCCCGGGATAGCTATCTTAATTCGAAGCGGACGCTGCACTTATCCGCAAAAAAGGAAGCAACACAATTTACAAATTCCTTCAGAGAGCTTCCAAAATTTTTCTGCACCCCTCCTCTATCTGCTCAACGCTGATATTCAACGGCGGGGCGATACGAAGACACTGCGGAGCGAACAGAAACCAGTCGGTGAGCACACCGCCGGCAATACAGGCATCGATGACACGCTTATTCGTCTCCCAGCTGTCGAATTCCACTGCGATCAGCAACCCGCAGCTCCGCACGGCCTTTATCGAGGGATGCACGAGCCTGCTGCGGAACAGCGCTTCCTTTTGGTTCACGTCTCCTGCCACACCGGATTCCAGCAATACCCTGAAAGATGCCAGCCCCGCCGCACAACACAGCGGATGACCCCCGAAAGTGGTAATATGCCCCAGGACCGGATCGCCTGTCAATTTCCACATCCGCTCGCGACTGGCAATGAATGCGCCCATCGGCAAACCGCCGCCCAACGCTTTTCCCAGAAGCAGGATGTCCGGTACGATCCCATACCGTTCGAAACCCCAGATGGTGCCCGTCCGTCCGAACCCCGTTTGGATCTCATCGAGGATCAGCAAAGCGCCGGCAGCATCGCATCGCCGCCGCAAAGCCTCCATCCAACCCGCATCGGGCGCATACACTCCGCGCTCCGCCTGGACCGTTTCTGCAATGACGCAAGCCGTCCTGTCCGTAATGGCCGCCAGCGCCTCCTCCGAATTATAAACCACATGCCGGATACCGGGCAATAACGGACGAAACGCATTGCGCCAGTATTCATCACCCATGACGCTCAGAGCTCCCTGCGTGCTGCCATGATAAGACTGATGAAAGGCGACTATCTCTGTGCGACCCGTTATCCTCTTGGCCAGCTTCATCGCGCCCTCCGTAGCCTCCGCCCCGCTGTTCGCGAAATACACCGACTCAAGTGACGGAGGAAGATGCGCGGCCAGCAGCGTGGCATATTCCACCTGAGGTGTCTGGATCAGCTCGCCATACACCAACAGATGCAGATAACGGTCCGCCTGATCCTTCACCGCCTGTACTACCTGCGGGTGTCGGTGACCGGTATTGCAGACACTGATCCCGCCGATAAGGTCCAGGTAGGTCTTACCACTGCGGTCATAGAGATAACAGCCTTCCGCCTTTACGATCTCCAGACCAAGAGGATTGGGTGACGTTTGCGCAACATGTCTCAGGAATAGCCTGCTCGTATCTTCACTCATGGAGACCTAAAGTTCGTATATTTACCAAACAATCAAATTACTCTCTATGGCAACGATCCTACCGGTGGAAGGCAAAACCCCATGCTTTGGAAAAAATTGTTTTATCGCGCCGAACGCTACCATCGTAGGAGATGTGGAGATGGGAAATGATTGCAGCATCTGGTTCAATGCCGTCGTCCGCGGCGATGTCAACAGCATCCGCATCGGCGACAAGGTGAATATTCAGGATGGCGTCGTCATCCATGGCACCTATAAGAAAGCCGGAGTCACCATCGGTAACGATGTATCCATCGGTCATAATGCCATCGTTCACGGCTGCACCATTCAGGAAAGAGTGCTCATCGGAATGGGCGCCATCGTGATGGACAATGCGGAAGTCGGTAAAAATTCCATCATCGCCGCGGGAGCCGTCGTCCTCGAAGGCACGAAAATAGAATCCGGCACCATCTATGGCGGCGTACCCGCACGCAAGATCAAGGATATCCCGCCCGACCTCATCTCGGGTCAGATCGAACGCATCGCCAACCACTACCTCACCTATGCCGGATGGTTCCGCGATTGCAACGAAGCCCCGCAGCACGCGCCCCAGCCCTGACCGCGGCCCGCCATCCCCCAGCCCCCTTCCGCGCTGCCCCCCCGCCGCCGTCCCCCATGCCCCTTCCGCGCCGACCCCCCCCACAAACCCTCCTAACGCCCGCC
>DASYSV010000440.1:0-5064 GCA_036010185.1 Puia sp. | reverse complement strand
GGGAAGAAGCTCTCTTTCATCTTACAGGAAATAGGCCGGGAGATCAACACCACCGGATCCAAGGCCTACGATTCCACCATCCAGCAATGCGTGGTCCTGATGAAGGATGAGCTGGAAAAAGCGAAGGAACAGGTTCTGAATGTATTATAAAGTGCGAAAAATGCGTTTAAGGAAAATGTACCGCATTTTTCGCACCCGGCTAATGTCGGTCCTTCGGACGAAATGCCTCCGGCATTTCCAGTTGCGAAAAATGCGTTTATTTTTGCATAAATCCCATTCATTGAAAAATATCGCTTTCGTCCTCCTTTTTGTTTGCTGCGGAACCTGGCTGTCCTGTACTTCACCTACCGGCGTTTTTGAAAAGGACATCGCATTGCCGCATCAGCAATGGGAAAGCAGTTTCCGTCCTACTTTCACCTTCGATATCAGTGACATGGACACCGCCTGGCGCTACAATGTGTACATCGTCCTGCGTCACACGGATGCCTATAACTTCAACAATATCTGGATCAGGGGTACGGTGAAGATGCCGGGTGATTCGGCTGCCCGCAGCGACCGCTACGATCTTCCCCTGGCCACCAATGAAAAGGGATGGCTGGGCAGCGGGATGGATGATATCTTCGAGCAACGCGTCTGGGTGCAGCAATCCACCAAATTCGACCACCCCGGCACTTATTCCTTCACGCTGGAGCAGATCATGCGCGAGGACCCCCTCAAACACGTTCTGAACGTCGGCGTCCGGATCGAGCGGGTATTGTAAACGGGTCACTATGCTATTCAAGAAAAAACGCCTGGAGGTAGCGATCACGGTCTACTGGATACTGCTGGCGTATATTGTCACGGGCATGGTCTATTGGTTCATTGCGCTCGAGGCGAGGAACGAACAGATCACCACCTTCCGGTTGCACGAGCTGGACCGGGCCGATCCCCAGTATGTCACCCGGGTAAAGGATATCCATCGCGAAAAAGAAAGACGGATGGCGCAATATGTCGGAGAAGGCAGCACTTTTTTAGGGCTGATCCTCCTAGGGGCGATCTTCGTTTACCGGGAAGTGAGACGGCAGATCCGTTCGCAGTTGCAACAGCAGAATTTCATGATGGCCGTCACGCACGAACTGAAAACACCTATCGCCGTCACAAAGCTCAACCTGGAAACCCTCCGCAAACACAAATTGGACGAACAGCGACAGCAAAAGATCATCCAGGCGGCATTACAGGAGACCGACCGGCTCGATACGCTGGCCAGCAACATCCTGGTCGCCTCTCAGCTGGAAGGAGGAGGGTATCTGCAATCCAAAGAGCTAACCGATCTTTCAGATCTCCTTCGACATTCGATGCAGGAATTCCGTCACCGCGTGCCTGAGAGGCAGTGGGAAGAAAAGATCGAACCGGATTGCAGGATCATGGGGGATGCGCTGCTCCTGCAGCTGTTGATAAGTAACCTGGTGGAGAATGCCCTCAAATATTCTCCCAGGGAGGCGCCGATAACGGTGATGCTGGGCAGAAAGGGTAGCCATGTGGCTTTATCCGTCATCGATCGGGGACCGGGGATAGCCGATGATGAGAAAAAGAAGATCTTTGGGAAATTCTATCGCACAGGCCAGGAAGAGACCCGCCGGACCAAAGGAACGGGTCTCGGTCTCTATCTTTGCCGCAAAATAGCCGAAGACCATAAGGCTACGCTGAAAGTGAGCGATAATTCGCCGGCGGGAAGTATTTTTACGGTGACCTTCAAAGCCAGGTAGCGCTTTGGCCCGAAGGGCAATCATCAGGCATCAAAGCGCGGTAACAGTAGCGGTCGCGGCCATGCCGGCGAAGTGCAAACAACAATTTATGAAAAAATCCATTCTGCTGGTAGAGGACGAAGAGAACCTGCATGAAGCGCTCAAGCTGAATCTCGAGCTGGAGGGCTATGAGATCACCTCGGCCTTCGATGGAACACAGGCGCTGAAGGCCGTGCAGGCAGAATATTTCGATCTGATCATCCTCGACGTCATGTTGCCCGGCATGGATGGCGTCACGGTCACCGAGACCATCCGGGTGCAACACAATGAAGTCCCGATCCTGATCCTCAGCGCCAAAAATGCCAGCGCCGACCGCGTCCTCGGTCTGAAAAAGGGAGCTGACGACTATCTGACCAAACCCTTCAACCTCGAGGAGCTGTTGCTCAGGATACACAAGCTGATCGAGAAGAACGAAAAAATGCAGGAAAAAGGAGATATCGGAGATGTTTACAGCTTCGGAAGGAACAGCATCGATTTCAAGGCGCAGGAGGCGATCACTAAGGACGGCCAAAAGATCCAGCTGAGCAGGAAGGAGGCGATGTTGCTGAAGCTGCTGATCGAAAACCGCAATGAAGTTGTCACCCGTGAGAAGATCCTCCAGACGGTGTGGGGATACAATGTCTATCCGACCACCCGCACCATCGATAATTTCGTACTCAACTTCCGGAAATATTTTGAAGAGGATAGCCGGCACCCGAAATATTTTCATTCGGTGCGCGGGGTAGGATATAAGTATACGGAGTAATGGTGGCTAAGCAAGTTTCTCAAGTACCGACTCCGCCTGCCGGAGCAACTGCTGCATATTCCACCGGTCGTATTCCGGCGTATACAGATTCATCTCGCATTCATTGAGCAGACTATCGAGGGTAAGCAGCGAAGTGCTGTCCCAGCCCTTTAGTTCCAGTTGATAGAGACTGTTTGGTTTATTAAGCTGACTGGCGGGGAGATCGAGCTTCCTGGCCATCGCCTTCCAGACGGCGCGGTTGACTTCCCTGTAAAAACCTTTGGAGTCGCCATTTTCGAAGAACTGACGGGCCTCCGCCAGCGGATCGGTGACCTGCGTTGCGGAAAAATAAGAAGCCCCGGTAATAACGGGGATATTGGCGGACCTGTCCCTGTTCGCAGGCGATACGGGTCGTTCCGGCACCGTGACGGGCGCTGTTCTCAGCGTCGCCTCTTTCTTCTTCAACCGGAGATTCTGAAGCCAGAAATAAACGGCTACACCCGCAAACAGCAGGAATACCGCTATCCATTCCAGATGGCTGCGTAACATCGGTACGATCCCCTCAGGCTGAACCGCCTGCGCCTGGCGGGTCACGCCCGTCGCAGGTTGCTTGTCTTTTTTGGCGGAAGCGGCCACATTGATGACGATCGGCGAAGTACCGGCAGTCTTGTAGGTCTGCGTGGCCGGATCGAAATAGGGAAAGTTAACAGCCGGTATTGTATAATGTCCCGCGCTTTTCGGGATAAAAATATAGTCGAAGGATTTGGAGCCGCTCATGGGGACAACGGTCTTATTCACCTCTTCTTTGGCCGTCGGATCGAATGCCTCGATGCCCGCGGGCCAGTTGACGACGGGCGCGGCGACTACCGGAAGATTGCCCTTGCCGCGTACCACCACATGTAAGGTGGCCTCATCCTGTGCAGACAGGATCCTGTTCGCCAGAGTGGCTTCCACGGAGAAACTGCCTACCGCGCCATTGAAACCTGCCGGCTTATTCACTTCCGGCAGAGGTTTAACCGTGATGGTCACCGGTTTGGTATCGAGCGTGACATTTTCGTCGACGGATGGCCCAAAATTGGCTTCATCGGCCATCTGGTCGAGAAGATCGCGGATGCTGTTACCGCTATGACGGTTTTCGGGTCGTCCTCCTTCTTTTACAAAATGAACGGTATTCTCCAGCTCGACCGGGTCAAGATCGATGTTACCCGCCTGCAGCGGGATCAGCTGGGTCTTCCGGATGGTGTGCACGGTAAAATTCTTGCCATTCAGCTTTTCCACTGACACGGCATCGAGGCTTGGATCCACCATATCATAAACGCTGAATCCGTTGAGGCTGGGACGTTTGGTTACCCTCGATTCGGAGATCAGCCGGGTATAAAGCTTATAGGTAGCGACGATGGGTTCCCCGACATAACAGGAATTCTTGCTGACCTGCACCTTCACGAACATATTCTTCCTGATCTTATCCTTGACATTCTCACCCTGTCTGAGCACATAATCCCGATCGACCTCGCCCGGATCGGGACCGAAAGGGTCCGCGTAAGGAGATTGAGCAAAAGGGCTGGCGGCAAAAGGGTTCCCACCCGCCGGGGGGCCGGCATTCGCGGAAGGAGAAGATCCGGGGTGAACATTGATGACGACGGCATTGGACCGCATTTGTTTGCCGTCCACGGTGGCGACAGCTCCCCCGATGGTGAACTTTCCCGTTTTTAATGGCTGTAGCACGAAGGACAGCCCTTTGTATTGGGACATATTGCCATTGACGATGCTCATCCCGCTGGACTGTATCGGACCCTGGGCAATACGAAAACCGGGAAAATCGGGAGGGGTGAGATCGTCGATCTGTTTGGCATTCTCGACGACGAATTCCACCTGGAAATAGTCGGACTTGCCGACATCCTGGCTACTGACGACCGTAGTAAACTTCACCTGGCCGGAGACACAGAGTGCCGGCAACAAGCTTATCCCGATAATGAACGTAAGACGTAAAATATTAGCGATAACGGGTGATTTTATAGGGCTGACCCATTCCATAGTGCCTATGCAAATATAAAAATCGAAGGGTTAAAACTTTCTTAAAGATGCGGGGGAATGTGCGGACAAGGTGCCTCCGGCACGTTAAAGATCGCCCAGCTGGGGCCGGAGCAGTATTTCTTCCACGGTCGCCTGCGGCGAAAGCCGGCTGGCGGCGTACACCATCGCGGCTACATCCTCCGCCTCCATGATGCGGTGAGGGTCGACACCCGAGCCTGCCCAGCTGTCGGTATAGGCGGCGCCGGGGTATACCGTCGTCACCTTGATGCCGTAAGACTTCATTTCTTCCCGGAGATTGGCCGAGAACCCGGCCAGAGCGTATTTGCTGATACTATAGGCGCCGCCATTGGGATAGGCCTGTAGCGATGCGACCGAGCAGATATTGAAGATATGCCCCGATCTTCGCGTCATCATCGATGGCAAAAGCTGCCGGGTCAGGTAATAAGCGCTGTAAAGGTTGACGGTCATCAGCGTCTCCAGCACCCCGTCCTTTTCATTATATACACTTCCGGGGATGAATTG
>DASYSV010000482.1:0-12560 GCA_036010185.1 Puia sp. | reverse complement strand
GGTGATATGTGATTATCTCAGCCGTGAGGAATCGCGGAAGCTGTATGAGCCGGGGACGGAATTTCAGATCGCGAAGATCGAGATGGTGGCGAATACGGGGACGTATATCGATGTTCCTTTTCATAGATTTGGGGACGGGCATGATCTGTCGGAAGTGGGATTGGAGAGGGTAGCCGAACTGCCGGGGATCGTAGTTCGCATACCTTATTCACGGGGGCTGGCGGTGAGGGTTTCGGATCTGCGCGGTTTTGAGGTCCGGGGTCGGGCCGTGCTGATCCATACGGGGTGGGATGAGCATTGGAATACTCCGGTGTATTTTTCGGGGCATCCTTTTCTGACTTTGGATGCAGCAGAGTATTTGAGGGATAGCGGCGCGCGGCTGGTGGGGATCGACTCGCATAATATCGATGATACGGCGGGGCGGAGCCGGCCGGTGCATACGACCTTGCTGGGGGCGGGGATACCGATCGTGGAGCATCTTTGCGAATTGAGATTGTTGCCGGATGAGGGGTTTGTTTTCAGTGCGGTGCCGCCGAAGTTCAAGGGGGTGGGGACTTTTCCGGTGAGGGCGATGGCGAGGGTGGGGAGATAGGGTCCGCCGCCGGGGTTGGGTGGATGCGGAGGTCTGTCGGGGCGAGGGGCGCCGGGATGTGGGGATGCGGCTGGGGCGGGGGATGCGGGAATTCCGACG
Organism: Puia sp.; assembly: GCA_036010185.1. Taxonomy (GTDB): domain Bacteria; phylum Bacteroidota; class Bacteroidia; order Chitinophagales; family Chitinophagaceae; genus Puia. The sequence goes on along the minus strand of DASYSV010000482.1, from coordinate 11,869 downwards.
CTGGGGGTGAGCAGATTTGGGGGGCTGTCGGGGGTGGGCGGATGCGGGGATGGTGATGTGGGGGACGCTGGGGTGAGCGGATGCGGGGATGCGGGGCCGCCGGGGCGAGGGCGCCGGTAGGGATCATGTATGGCGGCAGGATGGCCGAATGCCGGTCAATAACTGCTGGTCCGGCTAAGTCCGACGCCGATGCCAATCAATATACCCAGGATGACGAGGGAGAACACGACGATCAGAAGAATACCGAGTATCTTGAAATATCTGCGTAGTTGGTTGAATCCATCGTTGGTCAGGACGTTGTCCATGGCGTCGATCCCGCGGATCGTCGATTGGGCGAAGCGATAAAGAAAGAGATTGATGATCACGCCTATCACCGCAGTAATCAGGGCGCCGATGATCCTGTTTATCCGGAAAGAGTCGTTGACCTCTAATCCAATTGCGGAATCGTCCAGGCCGGCGACCCGGCCAAAAAAAGCCACGATAAGCGTTATAGCATATGCTCCGAAAGCGCACAGCGCGGTGACCCTGGCCCATACGGCCGCCTGTCTGATCTGGGACCTCGTGGCGGTATCCAAGGAAACATTGAAAAAATTATCCAATGAATTGGTGGTCTGGGATGTAGGTTGGCTATCCATGGTGGCTTGGGATTAAAAAAGTTGAATTAATGACAAAGCGTTGAACAGCAGGAGGAGGGCGCTGAGGATCCCGCTGATGATGAAGTAGGTCTTCAGGCTTTTCATGCCTTCGGAAAAAGTGGCCTGGTCCTGATGATCGATACCTCTGCGTATCATTTTGGAAAAACGGAAAAGCATATATACCAGGAAACCGCTGATCGCAAAGAATGCGATCATAATGATTAGGAGGATCACGCCTCCAAGACCGGCCAGTCCTTCGAGGCCGGGCGACAGCCTGGAAAATGCTGCGACAATAGCTGAGCCGGCCAGCACAAATATCAGCAGGCAGAGCGCCAGTCCTATAATACCTACGATAGAGAGAAAGCGGGACCATCGGACTGTTTCGCGGAGGATGTTGCCGCCATCGTAATCCAGGTGCATCTGGATGAGGGATTCTTGTTGATCGTTTTCCATTGTCAGAGGGGTTTATATCACAATAAAAGAAAAAAATTCAAAAATTCGAAATTAAAACCGATCGGGCCTGGGATAATTTTTTGGAAAAACACTTGCAGGAATAAAAAATTCTCCATTACTTTGTATTTCAAAGTGCTTTTATGAGCAATCAAAGCCCGGCTGAGCAATCCCTGGAAGCTTTACAGGACATCAAGCGGATGATGGAACGCAGTTCGCGGTTTATCTCGCTGAGCGGGCTGAGCGGCGTCAGTGCGGGGGTATGCGCGCTCATCGGGGCATGGGTGGCGCATGGATGGATACAGGACTATTATGAACGATACCTGTCTGTGCATGGTTATGTGGCGACCGAGCGATACGATTTCAAGTGGAAGCTGATCGTGCTGGCCGGAGTCGTGCTGGCGGCGGCGCTTGTCTCGGCGACCCTGTTCACCTGGCGGAAGGCGCGCAGGAGCCGGCTGCCGATACTGGATCATGCGTCGAAGAAACTTGCGATCAACATGATGATCCCGCTGGTTGCGGGGGGGCTTTTTGTGATAGGGCTGTTGTATAATGCGGATTGGATCTATGTCGCCCCGGCCTGTTTGATCTTTTACGGTCTCGCGCTGGTGAATGCCAGCAAGTATACGTTGACCGATATCCGATACCTGGGGTTGCTGGAGATCGCGCTCGGATGCGTCAGCATGTATTTTCCGCATGAGGGGTTGTATTTTTGGACGGCAGGCTTTGGGATACTGCATATCATCTATGGCCTGATCATGTGGTGGAAATACGAGAGAACATGAAGAATCCGATCGGAAACCTCAATAAGATATTCGACAGCCGCATCCGGATGGGGGTTATGAGCATCCTCCTGGTGAATGAGGAGGTCAGCTTCAACGATCTGAAGCAATTGCTGGAATTGACCGATGGAAATCTTGCCTCGCATTTGATCAATCTGGAAGAGAACGGGTTTATTAAGGTGCATAAGGGTTTTATCGGTAGGAAGACGAATACGACCTATTCGATCACCAAGGCGGGGGAGAAGGCTTTTAAGGAACACCTGGAGGCATTGGAGAGTATGATCAAGGGGGTGAGTAAGGGGTAGGGACGTCGGGATGGTGTGGGGCAGGTGGGCGATGGGGACGCGGGAGCGCGGGAGGAAGTGGTCGGGGTGGTGTGGGGTAGGCGGCGATGGGGGCGCCGGGGACGGTGATGCGGGGGTGGCTAGCGGCGGACGAGGGCGGCGGGAGGATGAGGATGGTGACGCGGGAAACCGCGATTTTTTTGGGCTTGACACTTTGTATTTCAAAGCACTTTCAATATGAATAATCAATCGATCACACGTCTTATCTTTCTTCGGCACCTCGCCTCGGGCCTGGTAGGGATCGCACTGATGCTGCCGGCAATTTTTTTCCTTTTGACGGCAGTCAAAAGGGTTTGTTTCGGATCGCGATGGATGTATGGATATATGGCTCAGCAGACGCAGCTGATGATCGGCTGTCTGGTCGTGGCCGTGGTGTTCAACGCGCTGGCATTGGTCACGGTACGGATCGTGCCGGGTCGGATAGGGCCGGATGTGGAACTTGGGTTCCGCCGGAGCTGGCTCAATGTCGCGGTCGTTTTGCAGGGTGCGTTGTTTTTGGTGGGGCTTGTCGCTTATTTGTTCATTGAGTATCTCAGATATTAAGACTATGAAAATCAAAATGATCTTGCCCGCGCTAACCGAAGCGAAAAGCCCGTTCTGGCGCCCTATCAAATACTCGCTGTTCCCGCCGCTGGGGTTAGCCACCCTGGCGGCCTATTGCGGGCCCGATGACGACATCGATCTGCAGGACGAGCATGTGGAAGAGCTGCGGTCGGACGACGAGCCGGATCTGGTGGTGATCCAGGTCTACATTACAAATGCGTTCAGGGCTTATGCGATCGCCGATCATTACCGCAGTAAAGGTGCGTATGTATGTCTGGGCGGGCTTCATGTCACGAGTCTGCCGGATGAGGCGGAGGTTCATGCGGATTCGATCTTCATCGGACCGGGGGAAGACTCGTGGCCGAGGTTTTTGAAGGATTTTCGGGAAGGGAGTCCGGGGAGAGTTTATAGAAACACCGAGCGGGATATCACGGAGATACCTCCGATACGCCGCGATCTGATCAAACGCGAACGTTACCTGGTGCCTAACTCGATCGTGGTTTCGCGGGGTTGCCCGCATCATTGTGATTTCTGCTATAAGGACGCATTTTTTGAAGGCGGTCGTTCCTTTTATACCCAGCGGGTCGATGCGGCGCTGGCAGAGATCGATCGGCTTCCCGGGCGACATTTGTATTTCCTGGACGACCATTTGTTAGGACAGCAGCGTTTTGCAACCGCATTGTTTGACGGAATGAAAGGGATGAACAGGGTCTTCCAGGGCGCGTCGACCATCGATGCCATCCTGCGCGGCGATCTGATCGAGCGGGCTGCTGAGGCGGGCTTGCGCAGTGTATTCGTCGGCTTTGAAACGTTGAGCGAGGGCAATCTCGTGCAAAGCAACAAGAGACAGAATATCGGACGTGATTACGAAGAGGCGATCCGTCGTCTTCATTCGCTGGGCATCATGATAAACGGCAGCTTTGTTTTCGGTCTCGATGCCGACGACCCCGGTGTTTTTCACCGGACGGTGGAATGGGCGGTCAGAAATTCGCTGACAACCTGTACCTTTCATATCCTGACCCCATACCCCGGCACCCGTCTTTTTAAGGATATGGAAGCGCAGGGGCGGATCCTACACCGTAACTGGGACCAGTATGATACGCGTCAGGTGGTGTATAAGACCGTCGGTCTTACGCCCGCCGAGCTAAAAAAGGGTTATGATGACGCCTATCGCTCGTTCTATTCGTGGAGCAATATCTGGCGGGCCAGCCTCGGTCATGACAGCCTCAAATATAAGATCAAACATTTCTCTTATGCGGGGGGATGGAAGAAGTTCGAGCCCATGTGGAATTTTCTGATCAAAACGCAGGGACTGAATAAGATGCTTCCCCTGCTGGAGGCCATCCTTTCGAGGGTGAAGAGGACGGGGGACTTTACGCCGGGAGGACCGGGGTCGCGGGGGTCGGACGGGGATCGCAAACCGGGTCTGCCTCTGTCGCCTTTTCCTGCAATCGCCTAATCATCTCAACCATGGATACAGAAAAATTTTCAGTACGAGCCAGGATAAAGAGTTTCCACTACGCCATTGCCGGGCTCCGAAGATTTGTCAACAGGGAGCACAACGCGCGTATCCATCTCGTAGCAACGATCCTCGTCATCATCGTCGCCCGGGTACTGGAGGTGTCCGCTACGGAAGCGGCTATCCTCGCGGCAGTGATCGGGATGGTCTGGGTGGCGGAGATACTCAATACCTGCGTGGAAAAACTGGCGGATCACATCACGAAGGAAAGACATCCCGAGATCGAGATCATCAAGGATCTCGCAGCGGGGGCGGTGCTGGTGGCTGCTATCGTAGCCATAGCGGCCGGATCATTCATCTTTATACCGAAGTTATTATGATATCGTATCCTGGTCAGGCGGGTGGCACATGGCGGCGGTGGTTTTTGCGCAGCGAGACAGACAGGTTGCTCACCTGTTCGATGTGTTTCAGCTGCGGGCTGGTTATCCTTCGGATGATCCATGCGCACAGCCTGTTGTTCGTATTTATGATCTGGAATCTGTTTTTAGCATATATACCCTATGTGCTGTCGAGCTGGCTAAGCCGGCGGTTGGAAGGAGTGGAAAGCTGGCCAAACCGGCGGTTGGATCACCCGTTAACCAAATCCTTATCCAGGCCTATCAGCAGCAGGCCGTTATTTATCGTAGCGGTCTGCCTGATCTGGCTGCTCTTTTTCCCAAATGCCTTTTATATGCTGACCGATATGTTCCACTTGCACGACAGCAGGAATCCGAGGGTGCCGGAGTGGTTCGATCTGGCCATGATCTTCTCTTTTGCCTGGAACGGACTCCTGCTGGGTGTGTTATCGCTTCGGCAGATGGAGCGGTTGCTGGAGAACAAGCGATTGTCGAAAGCGATCTTCGGCCCGCGGCTGCAAGTGCCGTTACCTTATCCTACCGCAGTCTTTGTCTATCCCGTCATCGCGCTCAGCGCTTTGGGGGTATATACGGGCAGATATTTACGGTATAATAGCTGGGACATTCTCACCGATCCGTTTCAGCTGATGGAGGATATTGCGACCATGGTCATCCATCCGCTGAGTAACCGGCCGGCCTGGGATATGATCCTTTGCTATGCGATATTACTCAGTTTTGTCTACGTCATGTTGAAGAAACTAAGCCGTGCGCTGAATTAAAATAATAAAACCCAAACATGGAAATCAAGACTCCCGGACTCTGGAATAATTTCCGGACCCTATTCAAAAGTGCGCTTGTCGGCGCGTTGATCCTGCTGTTGCTGATACCTACCGCCTTTATTCAAAATCTCGTGTCGGAAAGACAGGACCGTCAACATCAGGCAGTCGCCGAGATAGGATCGCGTTGGGCGGGACCACAGACTGTGACCGGTCCCGTCATCGGCATCCCTTATTATGACACGGTCAGCGACAATGCCGGCCGGCAGAGCATCAAACGGTGGGCCTACTTCCTGCCCGACAAATTGGACATTCACGCCAGTATCGTCCCTCAGCGACGGTACAGGGGTATTTATGAAGTGATCGTTTATACAACGCAGATGGATATCCGCGGCAGTTACAAGAGCTTGCCGCTGGAAGAGCTGGGTCTTTCAGCCTCCGATATGTTGTGGAAGGAGGCGAGGTTGTTTTTAGACATCAGCGATATCCAGGGACTGAATGAGGATGTTGTGATGAAGATCGGGACGACGACGGGAGGACTTGTGGGCGCGGGAGGGGCTACGGCGGGGACGGGAGGACTTGCGGGCGCGGGAGGGACTACGGCGGGGACGGGACTTGCGGGCGCGGGAGGGGCTTCGGGCTTTTCGGCTGCTATACCCATGGTAACGGGTGGGCGGTCGACCGAACAATTCGGGAACGCGTTGAGCGCCCCGCTGCCTGACGGTCTGGCGATGCTTGCGTGGAAAGGGAATACGGACGGGAACCCGGCGCTGGAATTCGCCACTACGGTGCAGATGAAAGGTTCGGGCGACCTGCTGTTCGTCCCTGTCGGAAAGGAGACAAAGGTTTCGGCGTCGTCGCCGTGGTCGAGTCCCAGCTTTACCGGCAGTACTCTGCCTGATGTGCGGACTGTGGGGGACAGTGGTTTTGTCGCCGACTGGAAGCTGATCGCGTTGCATCGCAAATTCCCGCAGCAATGGAAGCAGGGTACATATGACCTCGCATCGGCAGGGTTCGGCGTGGACCTGATCGTTCCGGTAGATGCCTATCAGCAGACGACGCGCAGCGTCAAATATGCGATCCTGATCATCCTGCTGACGTTCACCGCCTTCCTGCTGATAGAATGGATCTATAACCTGCCGATGGGGGCCTTGCAATACGTGCTGGTAGGATTCGCGTTGTGTATCTTTTATACCCTGCTGCTCTCGCTGTCCGAATACCTGGGATTCAACGCGGCCTATGGACTGGCTGCCGCGGCGACCATTGGATTGATCGGATGGTATGTCGGCGTTATTCTTCATTCGAGGAAGGTTGCTTTGTTCGTTACGTTCCTCCTTGTCGTGCAATACGGGTTCGTGTTCATCCTGATCCAATTGCAGGATTATGCGTTGCTGATGGGTAGCCTGGGGTTGTTCGTCACGCTGGCGATCGTCATGCAGGCGTCGAGAAAGATCAAGTGGCAGACGGCATGAGCGAGCAGATCATGGAGTTGTTCCTGCTTGCTCCTCTTATGGTCGTCTCGGTTGTCCTGGGTTGGTTTGCGACGCTGCCGCCGGTAATGGAATACTTGAGCTGGAAGATACACCGGGGGCTGTATCCCGTGTGGTCGAGGTATTGGTTTGCAGTGGCAGTCATCGTTCCGCCCTTTGTGGGAATGTTTAGCGACACAGAGGGTGCGGGGGAACGGTATGCTCCCTGCTTATCGCCGGAGCACCGGTTGTCGGTGATGGTGCTGATAGCTTGTTCCTTCGCCGCCTTTATTTATTCGTTGTATCGCAAGCGTCTCGCACCGCCGCTTATGGAGGTGCTCATCAATTGTCTGTTACTTTCCGGCATAGTGGTTGCCATCGCCCTGATGCTACAGGGAGGGGAATGGATAGAGGGCATGGTAATGTGCCTGCCATTTGTGCTGCAATCGATGTTACTGATGGCGGATAACCATCGGATGGTTATAGAGCGGCTGGGTGAGGAGGAAGACGATGCCGACAGCAGATGGGCAGGGTTCTGTCGCAGGATCATTCTCTTGCCGGCCTGGAAAAAGTTCCCGCTATTCTTGTTGTTGTGTATCCCGGTGGTATGTCTAGTATCCGCGGTATTGTTGCTTTTCGGTCAGAAACCGGATTCGGTGATCAGGGCTTTCACCGATGCGTATAAGGGCGATTATTTTCGGGTCTTTGGTCATGGCCGGGAGCCAGACCTGGGCGCGCATTATCTATGTTCCGTGGCGGCGAAAGGACATCCGCGGTTGGTGCGGCCGATAAGGATGGGGGAAAGAGGAGGCAAGCCGATCAAGTGTAACCGACAGCTGTTGGTGTCGAATGCTTTTGAGGAATTACTGGAACAGCGGTTGCCGGGATTGCACCGGCCGGTGAGGCTCCTTTATAATAAGATCGGGGCGGGGATACACCGGTATTATGGGGTATTCGATCACGCATGGGTGTCGGATCTGATCTACATTTTGATGAAGCCGTTGGAATGGGGATTTGTGGCGGTGTTGTATTTGAGCGACAGGCGGCCGGAGGACCGGATCGCGCGGCAATATTTGAGGAAGGAGGATGCGGCTAAGTGTGTGGAGGAGTGGGGAATGCGGTGGGTTGGGATGCGTGGCACGATAATTTAAGAAGTATAGTCAAAGAGGTCCTATATGGTGGCTACTTCGAAATTGCAGGAATTTTTTATCGACCAGTTGCAGGATATCTATTGGGCCGAGCAAAAGCTCATCAGTACGCTTCCGAAACTGGAAGAAGCGGCCAGCTCGGTCGAGTTGAGACAAGCCTTCAACAGTCATCTGCAGGAAACGAAGAACCATGTGTCGAGAGTGGAGAAGGTTTTCGAATTGATCGGAGTGCCGGCGCATGCAAAGAAGTGTCACGCCATATCCGGGATCGTAGAGGAGGGTGAAGAGATCATTGATGAAACGGAGGAGAACACCGCTCAACGCGACGTGGGTCTCATCTTCGCGGGGCAGAAGGCGGAGCATTATGAGATCGCCACCTATGGTGGTCTGGTCACACTGGCAAGGACCCTGGGTTTTGTGGATGCCGCGGAGATCCTGAGCGTTACCCTGGCTGAAGAGAAGAAAGCAGATAATCTGCTGACCCGCATAGCTGAGAATGGTATCAACGTACAGGCCAAAGAAGAAGTAAATGAATAAGTGACGCGGGGCTATTTGTGCGATGCCGGTAAGACTAAGTGCTTACCGGCTTTTTTTATTTCTCCAGAGGAGGTTTTCCCGCATCGGCCGGCCAGGAGGACCGGCCTCACAGGGCCTGCGCGCCTCACGGGACCGGCCTCACGGGACCAGCGCGCCATTCTGTGCAACTCTGTGCTAGAAGTCTACACCCATCGAGACATTGAGTATTGGCTTATTCCCAAAGAACGTATTCATCTGCCAGCCCGCGTCGAAACGCAGGAAATACCCCAGCAGGGTGCTTCTGGCGCCGAACCCGTAGCCGCCTGCAAAGGGTCCGATGCCGCCGGCCTTGATCTGGACCGTGAAATTGGACGAAGAATCGCTTTGATAGGTGACCTGGGGACGTTTGAGTCCGTTATAGCGACCATTCCAGGCGGTGCCCAGATCGACAAACTGTACGATCTGGAAGTTGCGCAGGAAGGCGTTGTTGATGGGTTTATTAAACAGGGTGGTGAAAACGGGCAGACGCAGTTCGCTGTTGATGACGACGTCATTGTTGCCGTTTGCGATGTTCTGGTTGAAGCCACGCAGGTTGACGGCCAGCGATTGAAAGGCATAGGTGGGGTCCTGTGGTTGTGGAAGATTGTCCGCTTTGGGGAAGAGCCATCCGTCCGTTCCGCCGAGATAGTAGACGATCTTTTTGTTACCCCATGAGAAATCTCCTGCCGCGCGCAGGGCCCAGATGAAGTTGCGAAAGATGGGTATGTAGTTGCGTGCATCGAAACCGAAATTGTAGGTATACCTCCCTGCTCCGGTGCCTTCGCCGCCATTCAATTGCGGGTCTACATCCAGATAGAATTTATACCTGAGGCCGTTCCAGATATCCGTTGCGCGGAGCAGGGTATTGTCATACACATATTCGAGGTGTACCAGTCCATAGTTCTGCTTGTTCAATGCGGGTGCGGTCAGTCCGACGGAGTCGATCGGCGGAATCGGCGGGAAGCCGGTAATGTCCGGGCGGATCTGTAACTTATCCATCCGGTAGCCGACGGACAACCGCAGGCTCCTCACTTTGTCGAAGGGATATTTGATGATGAGCTGCCAGATATTGCTATAGGCCTTGGCATCGTATGGGTATTCGGAGCCCAGTGCGGGATCCTGATAAGTTCCCGTTTGGGTCGACCGGTAATAGATCAGTGAATAGTCGAAAAGACGTTTGAGATAATCGATCCGGGCGAAATATTCACCTGCCCCGTCGAAGAATGAAGAGTTGCCCGGCGCGAAGACGGCGGAATTGGGTGTGGAGACCTGGCTTTGGGTCTCACCGCTGCCGAAGAAGGGCAGGCGGATGGCGCCGGTGAATCGGATATCTTCAAACAGATCGAAAACAGAGGCTTTGAGCATACCGCTGAAGGCGTCCTGGCCGCTGAGATTGATGGGCAGCGAGCCGGTATACGGCTGGTATTTACTGATCAGCACGTCGTTATTGAAGCCGGCGGTGAAATTATCCACCGAAAATTTCAGCTTGTAGTCGAAGAGCTTTGCTTTATGCAGGGTCGTTTCCTCGCCATGAGCGGCCTGATTAGTGGGTCTGAGTGCGAAGGGATTGACGCCGGTGGGGGCGGGTTGGCCGGCCGCATTGGGATTGTTTGCCGGACGGTGGCTTGTATCTTTTTTATTGTCGAATTCGCTCTCGAAGAAATCGCCGGTGGGCTGACGCCGTCCGGTATCCTGTTTTTGCGGAGCCACCGGTAGCAGCAAGTTGGCGCCCGAAATGCGGTCTTCGGCCACGGTTTTCTTCCGATAGTCGGTCAACCGAGCGTTGACATTACGGCGTTGAAGGGCCTGCTCGTCAACCTTGAGCTTATAGAGGAATTTAACATCGCCTTCCTGTCTCACCTCGCTGACCTGGCCGTTGTCGCCGGCGCTTTTGGTCTCTACGAGGCTGCTCTGGTAATTGGTGATCGGGAAGACATAGGACGAGTCGTTGGTGATGGCAAACACGTATGACGTATCCGGTTGTTTTTTGCCCTGAGCCGTGAGGGCTGAGTCGAGGGTCGCGGGGTCGGGGTTATGCAGTAACTCGTCACCCACCTTATACACCGTATCGAGACCGGCGCGGCGGGTGGTGAAGAAACCGGCATAACGGTTGGCGATACCGTTCTCGTCGCTGACGAATGTGAAGTGACTCACGTTGTATTGCATCGGATAACGGGCATTGCCGTATCTCAGGTGGGTCAGTTGGGAGACCTGTTTGCCTTCGTTGTCATTCCAGTTGTCGACGAGGAAGATGTTATAGTGATAGTTGGAGGGCAACACGGTATCCTTACTCGGCGCCATACCTGTGGGACGATCGGAGGAGAAGATGATGCCGGTCTTGCCCGGGAAGGCGACGAAGGTGGCGTCGAGGTCGTCGTAGATGTCGTTGGTTATCTGTTTGGTGGTGCCTTTGTCGAGATCGTAAGTAAAGATATCGGACTGGCCGTTGAGAACGGCGCTAAGCAGGAGGGTGTGGCTGTTGAGCATGTATTTCATGTCCTGTACCTGCTGGAAGTCGGGAAACTGATGGAATTCGGCGAATTGGGCTTCGCCTTTTGCGGCTTCGAGGGTGTTGCCGGGTTTTCCTTCTTCGCCGGGTGTCTCGACGAATTGCGTCTTGTATCTTTTCGCCAGATCGTAGGTGAACATCCTGACATGTCCGCGGGACCAGTACATAACGGTCAGGCGGGTACCCTTGGGATCCCAGGCGATGAGGGGATAATGGGGATTGATCTGTTCTTCGAGCGAACGGGCGCCGACGCTCAGCAATACCTTTTCGTTGATATAATTTTCGTAAAGGATGACCTTGTACCTGCCGTGTTTGTACTGCACTACCGCATAGGTCTGGCTTTTCGGAGTGGGGTTGGGCGAGAAGTGGAAATAGTCTTTATTGGGACCGACGTCTTCTGTGACGGAGACCTGTCCTTTCGGGAAGTTGCGGCGGCCGCGGATGTCTTTTTCGTATTTATCCTCCTGTTCGGCCATGAAGTCCTTGAGGACCTCCTTGAATTTTTTCTTGCAGATGCGTTGGGAGGCGTTGTTGAGGTTCCGGTAGACGCGGGACAGATAGAGGAAATAGGTGACGTTCTCTTTTTTATATTTTTCCCCCAGGTAGTACCAGAAGGCATGGCCCGCTAAATTGGGGCGTTCGTACGCAAACTGATAAAAATTATTATATCGCCCGCTGAGCATGGCCGATTTGAGCTGGTCGTCCAGCACCGTATTCCAGTTTTCGGAGACATATTCGATATAGCCGTCGGTGAGCCATTGCGGCAGGTCGAGCAGTGCCTGGTTGGCCGCGAATTCGCCGAGG
>DASYSV010000438.1:0-4948 GCA_036010185.1 Puia sp. | reverse complement strand
GGGAAGAAGGTGGGTTTCCGGAAGATCACGCATAATAATGCGCAATCGATGGATGCGGAGCATGCGTATGTCGACAATTCCATGTTGCTCGACGGCAAATTGTATTTTGTATCGGCAGAGGACAACAGGCTGAATGTACAGATCAGGGATTTCAACAGCGGAAAGCTTTTGCATGAATACAGTGCGGGAAGGGATGACAGCATCACTTTCAAGAATACTCCCATTATCCAGGAGGGCAGTTTTTATCACCCGGGCGCGCGCGAGCTGGGCAAGACGCGTCAGCTCCTCCGGAAGATGGTGAGCGGGAACGCCGTGCTCCTCGCTACGCGTGAAGACAGCGGACGGGTCAGTCTGACCATCGGCGCATGGCAGATGATGCAGCGGAGCGGCGGGTTCGGGGCGGGGCCGATGATGCCGGGTGCGCCGGTGTTCATGTCGCCGGGAGTGTACTTCCGAAGCAGTAATGTCCGTTCCTCACGCTTCAAGATGCAGCTGGATTCGGCGACGCTGCAGTATGTCCCGGGTGACATAAGCGCCGATATCGGGGATCGCATCGAACAATATACCGATAAGATCAGCATTCCGCCGCAGGGGGAGAATCTGTTCACGAATGACGGGAAATATATTTATGCTTTTTACAACAGAGATGAACATAAGATCATGTTAACAAGTTTTTGAAATATGAAACGCCTAACTGTTCGTTCTTCAGCAGACCGACTTGAAATCCGATCAGGATCTGCATATCCGGGTGCTGGATATCGCCGGGGGTGGCATGTACCCGGGCCCATCCCACCGGATGCCGAAGACAAGATCGAAGGGCTGACGAAGGGGATCAGGATACCCGAACAGGGAGAGAATTTATTCGAGAATGCGGGTGCGCAGGTGTTCGCCTATTATGATGAGCATAAGAGGGAGATAGTCCTGATCGGCATCCACTAAAAAAATTAGTATCTTTGCAGGGTGTCGCAGCCCCAGCGTTATATCGCCCATTTCGATCTGGATGCTTTTTTTGTGAGCGTCGAATGTCTCAATGAGCCGTCATTGAAGGGCAAGCCATTGCTCGTCGGGGGCCATAGCGACCGGGGGGTCGTGGCCGCGTGCAGCTATGAGGCGCGGAAATTCGGTATCCATTCGGCGATGCCTATGCGGACCGCGCTCCGGTTGTGTCCGCATGCGACGGTGGTGGGGAATGCGCGGGGTGAGTACAGCAAGTATTCGCGTTGGGTGACCGAGATCATCGCCGCGAAGGCGCCCCTGTTCGAAAAGGCTTCGATCGATGAGTTCTACCTGGACCTGACGGGTATGGATAGATTTTACGACCCGTATGGATGGACGATCGCGTTGCGCGACGAGATCATTTCGGCGACACAGCTTCCTATTTCGTTTGCGCTGGCCTCGAACAAGATGATATCGAAGATAGCCACTCAGGAGGCGAAACCCAACGGCTATATACAAGTGCCGCCCGGGATGGAACAGGAATTCCTCGCCCCGTTGAAGGTGAACAAGATACCGGGAGTAGGAGAGCAGACATGGGCGGTGATGCAGGAAATGGGCATCATCACGATCCGTGATTTGAGCGAGCAGCCGATAGAAGTTTTGGAAAAGCGTTTCGGGAAATATGGGAACGATCTTTGGCACAAGGCACGCGGTAGTCATGACAGCGAGGTCGTGCCCTATCATGAGGCCAAGTCGATCTCGACGGAGAATACGTTCGAAGAGAACAAGACCGATATGGATTTTCTGATGGCCGAGCTGGTGCGGATGACCGAGAGGGTGGCATATGAGCTGCGGCAGGATGATAAGACTACGGGATGTATCGCCGTGAAGATACGGTATCCCGATTTCGAGACGACGTCGCGGCAGACGACGATACCTTATACTTTTTATGATGATGAGCTGATCGTCCAGGCGAAGGAGTTGTTCCATAAAATGTACCGGAAGGGGCAGCCGATCAGGCTGTTGGGTGTGCGGCTCAGCGAGCTGACGTCGGAGGCGATACAGACGAATTTGTTTGTGGATACAAGGCGGAAGACTGAGCTGTATAAGGCCATCGATGATGTGAAAGGGAGGTTCGGAAAGGATGCGGTGGTGAAGGCGGGCGGACAGGCTGCGTCGGATGGAGATCGGTCGGTGGGGAAGGCGACTTCGAGATTTTTGAGGAGGTCGGGAGAGAAAGAGGGGGAGTGATACCGGGCAGCGGGGAGTGGCGGTGAGGGCGGAGATCGGGAGAGAAAGAGGGGGCGTGATACCGGGAAAGCGGGCGTGAACCGCGAAGAAAATCAGCGAGTTAGGAAGAGGGCATAAAAAATTTAACAGCAAAGTCCACTGAATTGATAGGGAATTAATATCTTTACCCTCCCAAACGGGCCGTGAGCCCGGCGGGCAAAAATTTTAAATTATATGAGTTTACGTCTCGGGGACAAGGCTCCCAACTTCAAAGCCGCTACATCGATTGGCGAGATCGACTTCTACGAATTTCTGGGTGATTCCTGGGGAATCCTGTTTTCTCACCCTGCCGACTATACGCCGGTGTGTACTACCGAGCTGGGTAAGACGGCCGCGTTGAAGAACGAGTTTGCCAAGAGGGGAGTGAAGGTGCTGGCCCTGAGCGTGGACCCGGTGGATAAACATCTGGGCTGGATCAACGATATCAATGAAACGCAGAATGTGAATGTGGATTTCCCGATCATCGCCGACGAAGACCGGAAGGTGAGCACGTTGTATGAGTTCATACATCCGAATGCATCTGCTACGGCTACGGTCCGCAGCCTGGTCATCATCGGGCCGGACAAGATCGTGAAGCTGATCATCACGTATCCGGCTTCTACGGGCAGGAACTTCCAGGAGGTGCTGCGGGTGGTCGATTCGCTGCAGCTGACCGCGAAACACAGTGTGTCTACTCCGGCAGATTGGAAACAGGGTGAGGATGTGGTCGTCGCCAATACGATCAGTACGGAAGATGCGGAGAAGAGGTTCGCGGGGGGCGTGAAGGTGGTGAAACCGTATCTGCGGTATACGGCGCAGCCGAAAGCATAAAAAAGGTTTATTGAATGGGTTCGGGCCCGCCGGCGAAGCCGGCGGGCCCTTTTGTTATTTTAGGAATTCTTCGACGGCCTTATTGAAGACGGCAGGATGGTCGGATGGTTCGGTATGCGTGCCGCCGGGGAAGATCATGGTTGAAGGCGGCCCATTCGCGGGGTGGTTGAGCGAAGAGGGATAGGGGGAGGAGGAGGAGGAGAAGGAGGATGGGCGTGAGGCGTTTCATACAGACAAGATAAGAATTGCTTATATTAGAGAGATGAAATACGAAGCATTCGCGAACACCTCTAAAAATTTATTATGCCCGTGAGCAAGCCTAAACTACTACTGCTATTCGCACTGCTATGGGCGTCTTTCGCCTATTGCCAAAAAACCATCATTTATTGCGGCCGTCTCATCGACCCAAAGGCCGGACAGGTGCTGACCGAAATGACGATCGTCGTCACGGGGAACAGCATTACCGCCGTCGAGAAGGGATATGCGGCCGCGGCTACGGGTGACAAGGTCATCGATCTGAAGAACAGGACGGTGATGCCGGGGTTGATCGACGCGCATGTGCACCTGGAGGATCAGACGAGCCCCGACCGTCAGCTAAGGGGATTCATGCAGAATATGGCGGATATCGCGTTTCTTTCGGCAGTATATGCAAGGACTACGCTGATGGCGGGTTTCACCACGGTAAGGGATGTCGGGGGAAGGGGCGTCAATATCTCGTTGCGAAACGCCATCAATAAGGGTTTGACGGTGGGCCCGCATGTGTTTACCGCCGGCAAGATCATTTCATCGACGGGCGGTCATGCCGATCCCACCCACGGCTATCGCGATGGGCTGCGTGTCGACCCGGAATTTACCGAGACCGTGGTGGATGGAAAGGACGAATGTATCAAGGCGGTGCGGCAGATGTATAAAGAAGGCGCCGATCTGATCAAGATAACCGCATCCGGCGGGGTGCTCAGCCTGGAGCCGAACGGCACCGGCGCGCAGTTCTCCGATGAGGAATTAAAGGCGATCGTGGAGACGGCGAAGGATTACGGAATGCGTGTCGCGGCACATGCGCATGGGGCCGAGGCGATCAAACGTGCGATCCGTGCGGGAGTCACCTCGATCGAGCATGGCACGTATATGGACGATGAGGCGATAGCGCTCTTTAAACAACATGGCACCTGGTATGTGCCGACCATCATTGCCGGAAAGAGCGTGGCCGACAGCGCTAAAAAACCGGGATATTACCCGCCGGTGGTCACCGCGAAAGCGTTGGCTGTAGGGCCCGTCATTCAGGGGACTTTTGCGAAGGCCTATAAGGCGGGCGTGAAGATCGCATTCGGCACGGATGCAGGCGTGTATGCGCATGGCAAGAACTGGATGGAGTTCATTTATATGACGGAGGCAGGCATGCCGGCGCTGGAGGCCATTAAATGCGCGACCGTGAATGCCTCGGAGCTGATCGGCGTGAGCGATAAGACGGGGACGATCGAACCGGGGAAATGGGCCGATATCGTGGCGGTGGAAGGCGATCCGACGAAGGATATACATGCAATGGGGCAGATGCGGTTCGTAATGAAAGAGGGGGTGGTTTATAAGAATGAATAGGATTTTGGATGTGCACGAAATGGTTATTCCGTCCGTAAGGCGCGGATGGGGTTGGCGAGAGCTGCCTTCAGCGATTGGAAACTCACGGTCGCCAGCGTGATCAGCAGGATGCCGGCACCGGCGGAGGCGAATATCCACCAGGACAGCGGCGTGTGCCAGGCATAGTTCTGCAGCCATTTATTCATCAACAGGACCATGAGGGGCATGGCGACAGCCATGGACAATACGACGAGTCGCAAAAAATCTTTCGACAATAGCGCCCACAGGCTGATTACTCCGGCACCCAGGACTTTGCGGACGCCGATCTCTTTTGTCCGTT
>DASYSV010000393.1:0-5506 GCA_036010185.1 Puia sp. | reverse complement strand
ATCTGATGACGATCTGCGTCAGCAAGCACATGACCATCGCTTTCCCGATGGGTACTTTTCTCGTCAATATCTCGGGTTGTTTCGTCATCGGTCTTTTATTTGGTCTTGCTACGCGTTATGCCTGGCTGGATGCGGATTGGCGTTTGTTCCTCATCACGGGAATATGCGGAGGTTATACCACGTTTTCCAGTTTTTCCTATGAAAGTATTCAATTGATCCGGCAGGGCGATTATGCGTATTTCTTCACGTATGTCCTGGGCAGTGTGATACTGGGATTGCTGGCCACCGTGGGCGGTCTGGCCCTGGTGAAGTAGGACGGGACGTCGTGCGGGGAGATAGAGCGCGGTGCGCCGGATGGCAAGGTAGCGCAACCGCCGGAAAAGCAGGAGCCGGATCTACCGATGGTGATACAGGATCTCTTCGAGATCGACGAACCAGTCGCCTTTTTGTTTGACGATGCGAATGGTGGTAGTATCCTTCTTAAACGAATTCAGATAGGTGAAATCGGTGACCGAATCATTGAGGGGGCTGATATTGATCACCATGATCGAAGCCTCCTTGTATTTCTGCTGATCTTCCGGGTCCAGGTGATCATAATCCTTTTTCCATTTGGCCAGCATCATCTTGTTCGTCGAATCGGCGTACAGATAGAAGCTGGCTTTTTCGTAGTTGCCGTCCAGCGAGGCACGGATGAATTCACGACCGGCATCTTCCGCGTCTTCGGCCTTTTTGAAAGAATGCGAATCGTTACAGGCGACCAGGAGGAGGAACAGGGGGATGAATTTCTTTACCATTGAACTCGAAGAGCGGGCTTTCGTTATTTAATTTCGTCTTGTTGTTTGTCTCTTTCGTAGGCTTTGATGATGGCCTTGACGAGGCGGTGACGGACGACGTCTTCCTCGTCCAGCTCGATATGGGCGATGCCGTCGATGTTCTTTAGGATATAGAGTGCCTTTGCCAGACCGCTTTTCTGATTCTTGGGCAGATCGATCTGGGTAAGATCGCCGGTGATGATGGCCTTGGCGTTGGCCCCTATACGGGTGAGGAACATCTTTAACTGCAGATCCGTGGCATTCTGTGCTTCGTCGAGGATGATGAAAGCATTGTCGAGCGTCCGGCCGCGCATGTAAGCCAGGGGGGCGATTTCGATGGTGCGGGTGCTCATATAATAGCCTAGCTTATCGGCGGGGATCATGTCATCCAATGCGTCATAGAGGGGGCGAAGATAGGGATCTATCTTTTCCTTGAGATCGCCGGGGAGAAAACCGAGACTTTCGCCTGCTTCCACTGCCGGACGGGTCAGGATGATCTTTTTGACCATCTTGTTTTTCAATGCCCGGACGGCCAGGGCGACGGCGGTATAGGTCTTACCCGTACCGGCAGGTCCGATGGCGAACACGATATCGTTCTTTTCGGCGGCGACGACCATTCGTTTCTGGTTGACGGTCCGGGCCCTGACAGTCTTTCCGTTGGGGCCGAATACCAGGATGTCGTTGGGATGGCGGTCGACGAAATGGTCTACCGTCTCGGCGTCATCACCGCCCAGTATCTGCTCGAAATAGTTCTCGCTGACATGACCGTTTCGTTCCAGGTATTGCACCAACAAATCGATTTTTTCCTTTGCTGTCTCCACTTGTTCGGGTGATCCGCTCAATTTTATCTGGGTACCGCGTGACAGGATCTTCAATAAGGGAAACTTTTTCTTCAGAATGTCTAATTTACCGTTGTTTACACCGAAAAATTCAATGGGGTTAACGGTTTCCAGGTTAATAATAGTTTCAGTCAAATTCTGTGCTTTTTTAGCGTTGAGAAAACGGATTACTTTTAACCGGCCTCCGGCCGGTTGGGGATTACTTTTCTACCGGGCCCCCGGCGGGTATCTAATCAAATATAGACCGGAGAGCCCTCTTTTTTCTACAATTCTTATTAACAGCATGTGAATATAATTCCTATGTTTGTTGCCCGGCTGCCTTTCCTACTGTATAACTGCGTTCCTCTACCACCGAGCTGAATTATAATATTTAACAACGTTCTTACGAGTTTGTTCGTATTCAAGAAGTCACAATTTATTGTAAACTGTAGCCTGAATGAAATCTTTCTGCGTTGTGGCATGGATGGTGGTCTTTCTGGCGGGAGCGACGGAGAGATCCCCGGCTCAGTCGGGTGAGGTGGCCCGTCTGCATTCCTCGCTGAGAGGGCTGGGGGAGGGCAATCTGACGGATTCCGCCTACGTGGATACTCTAAACCGCCTGGTCCATCTTTTTTACGGCATCAATTCGGACAGTGCGTTCCACTATGCGCATATGGCCCTGGATTATGCCGCCAGGATCCACTATCGCAAGGGGGAGGCGGAAAGCTGGCGGATGTTGGGCAATACCTTCGAGATGGTGGGCGATTACCTGAACATGCTTTCCTGTTACCAGCACTCGCTGGATATCGCCGAAGAGATCGGCAATCCCAATCTTATCGGCAAGGCCAATGTCAATATCGCCTTGTTCTACAAACAGGAAGGGGAGTTCGATCAGGCCCAGGAGCTGATGCAGAAGGTCCAGGACCTCTATAAGGCCAACGGGGACAGTGTCCAATCGGCCTATATTTCTTCTTACCTGGCCGACCTTGCCTTTCGCCAGCACCAATACGAACTGGCGCTGCAATATGCCGGACGGGCGCTGGAGGCCGCCCGTAGCATCCGGGATGCACCGACCATCGCCACGTTCAACAACGATTTCGGGAGGATACTCGCGGCTACCGGCAACTATCCCGCTGCATTGGATCATCATCTTCAATCGCTGATCTATTACCGCGGAGTGGACGACTGGTTGGGCACCACCTCTACCAATAGCCTGCTTGCCCAGGATTATCTCCTGTTAAAAGACTATCCCCAGGCGTTGAAATACGCGAATGAAGCGCTGGCGGAAGCAAGGGCCATCCGGCGTAAGCTGGAGGCTCAGGGGTCTGCCAAAGTGCTGGCGGACATCTACGAGGCGAAGGGGGATTACCGGAATGCGCTGAAATATTATCAACTCTATAAGGAATACTCCGATAGTCTGTTCAATGATCAATCCAGCAAACAGATATATGCACGCGCGGCGCAATATGACTATGAAAGACAGGAGGCCCGGCTGAGAGAGGCTCAGGCTCTCAAGGATGCCGGGTATGAGCGCGCCCTGCGCCGGGATGACCTGAAAATATCCATCACGGCGTTTGTGATCGTGCTGTTGAGCCTGCTCGCCTTCATCCTCTGGCGTGAGCGGGCGGTGAACCGGCGGGTCAACAGGCTGTTGCATGAAAAGAACGACAAGATCGAAGAGCAGAAAGAAATACTGGAACAGCAGGCTGTTCAGCTGCTGCTGAGCAACCAGCAAAAGGACAAGCTGTTCTCTATCATTGCGCATGACCTTAGGGGGCCTCTCAATTCCCTGAAGGGGTTGATGGATTTCCGCAAAGAAAAAAAGCTGACCGACGTGGAGATCAACCAGATGATGCGCGAGCTCCGCAGCCATGTCGACTCTTCTTCGGAAATGGTAGGTAATCTCCTGTACTGGGCCAGCAGCCAGCTCAACGGCATGAAAGTTATTCCCGTCCTGCTGCCGATGGACGAATTGGTGGAGGAAGTGCTGCACCTGTATGGTCCCCAGGCCATCGGGAAAAAAGTACTGCTTTCCAACCGGGTGCCCCCATCTGTCGTCGGCTATGGCGACAAGGATATGATACGGGCGGTCATCCGCAACCTGGTCAGCAATGCCATTAAGTTCTGTCATTCCGGGGGCGTGGTGCTTGTCGATGGCTGCAAACGTGGCGGGGAAATAGAGATCTGTATCACCGACACAGGCACCGGGATGAGCGAGGACGCTCTCGATCGGATCAGGCGAAAAGAAAGCTTTTCCAACTATGGAACGGCCAGTGAGAAAGGCACCGGGCTGGGTATCCTGCTATGCCATGAGTTTGCCGAGGCGAACAAAGGACGGTTCTATGCGGAGAGCGAATGGGGAAAAGGAAGCCGCTGTTACTTTACGATCCCTGCGGCGCCAAGCTCTTCTTCGATCAGCGTGTGAAATGTAGCTTCATTTTCCCATATCCAGGCAGGTAACTGTTGTTTGACGATCTTCCAGACGCCGTCTTCACGTTGCATTCTCAAAACGATCCGGTTACCGCGGTCGTCGCTCACATCTACAGTGAAAAGTCCTTCCTGGAGTCCATTCGACTTGCGGAAGTTGAATTCTCTCAATCGGCCGTCGGCTTTTACCAATTTGGTGAATTGGATGTTCCGGATGAATTGTATTTGCATAAGGTTCCCTTTGAAATAATATTTAACAATTCTTGTGCTGAGTTTGGATCAGGCTTCTTAAAGGATTGTGAATTTTTAGACAGTTAAAGGATCGGGATTTTTTACGCAGGGCTTGGTAGGTAAATTACAACAGGCACTTACAAAAATAGCAAAAAAACCCACCCCGGGAGGATGAATTTGTAATTTTTTGTCCCCATTTTTGCCGGCAATGGATTCGACAATCATCATAGGGGCCGGAGCTGCCGGGCTCATGGCGGGTCGGCGTCTTTCCGCGGTGGGACATCAGGTTACGATACTGGAAGCTCGTCCTTCAGCGGGCGGCAGGATATTCACGCTGCCATCCCGTGAAAGCCATGGATTTTCCGTTGCTGCCGAAGGCGGTGCCGAGTTCATTCATGGTAACCTGCCTATCAGCCTCGGGCTGGCAGAGGAGGCGGGAATTTTCTTACAGCCCGTTGCTGCTGAGATGGTTGGGATGCGACAAGGAAAAGAGCCCGATAAAGAACAGCGTAACCGGCAATCGAAGGACTGGGGGCTGCTCATGCAAAGGATGGCCATGCAGGGGCAGGACCTGCCACTGGCCGATTTTTTGGCAGAATGGTTTCCGGGCGACCAATATCCCGGGCTCCGGGATTCGGCAGGGCGCATGGCCGAAGGCTATGATCTGGCCGATCTGCACCGGGTGAGTACGCATTCGCTGTATCGGGAATGGTCCGGTGAGTCGGATGAAGAGGAATACCGGCCAGAGGGTGGATACGGGCCTATGATCGGGTATCTGGCCGAGGTTTGCCGCAGACAGGGTTGCGAGCTCCAATTTTCGACGATAGTCACCGCTGTTCGCTGGCAGCGGGGCAGGGTAGAGGTTACCACGACACGCGGACAGGTGTTTATTGGCACCCGGCTGATAACCACGGTATCCCTGGGTGTATTGAAGGCCGGGTCTATCAGGTGGTCTCCCGGTCTGCCGCGGCAACAGGAAGCCATTTCAAAGCTGGGCTTCGGATCGGTGATCAAAGTTTTGTTGGAATTCAATCAACCTTTTTGGCGTCACCGGAAAAAACCGGGGCGAACCCTTTTTATAGTCAGTGACGAGCCGGCGCCGACATGGTGGACGCAAACCGCGGATGAATGTCCGTTACTCACCGGCTGGATCGCCGGCGGCCCGATGCGGGAGTTCAGGAAGATAGGTCCGGATGAAAAGCTGGAGGTCTGTATTGA
>DASYSV010000386.1:0-4115 GCA_036010185.1 Puia sp. | reverse complement strand
GGGGATATGCGTATCGTAGGGATTCCAGGTCCCGTGCGAAGGATCCGAATTTCATAAAATGGGGGTTAAATGAGAGCGTGATCGCGTTTCAAAACAGGGGCAAAAGTATTTGAATTGAGGCATCGTCAAATGCGTTATTTTTGCGCTTACGTCAAAATTGATAATTCCTTAATATGCCTGATATATTTGAAAAATTAGTCAAACACAACGGACCGATCGGACAGCACAGAGAGCGTGCGCATGGCTATTTTGCTTTTCCTAAGCTGGAAGGCGAGATCGGCAGCCGGATGACGTTTCGTGGTAAAGAAAAAATAGTTTGGAGCCTTAACAATTATCTTGGTCTTGCCAACCATCCCGAAATACGCAAGGTCGACGCGGAAGCCGCGGCCCGTTTTGGAATGGCGACCCCCATGGGCGCAAGGATGATGAGCGGAAATACAAGCTATCACGAGCAGCTGGAAAAAGAGCTGGCGGCTTTCGAAGGAAAAGAAGATGCCACTTTGTTCAATTACGGTTACCAGGGCATTATGAGTGCCATCGATGCCGTTTGCGGACGGCATGACGTGATCGTGTACGACGCGGAAAGCCATGCCTGCATCATCGACGGATTGCGGCTCCACCCCGGCCACCGCTACGTGTTCAAACATAACGACATAGAAGATTGTGAAAAACAACTTCAACGGGCCACCGCGCTGATCGAAAAGCAAAATGCCGGCGGTATCCTGGTAATCTCCGAAGGCGTTTTCGGAATGGCGGGCGACCAGGGGAAACTGAAAGAGATCGTTGCCCTCAAGGATACCTATGAATTCCGGCTTCTCGTGGATGACGCGCATGGGTTCGGGACGCTAGGCAAGACCGGCGCCGGTGCAGGTGAAGAGCAGGGTA
This sequence comes from Puia sp., assembly GCA_036010185.1. GTDB lineage: Bacteria > Bacteroidota > Bacteroidia > Chitinophagales > Chitinophagaceae > Puia. The sequence continues at coordinate 3,230 of DASYSV010000386.1, read as the reverse complement.
TCCAGGACCAGATCGATCTTTATTTCGGCACTTTTGCAAAATCGATGGCTTCTATAGGAGGTTTCATGGCGGGAGACAAGGCCATCATCGACTATATCCGGTATAATACCCGGTCGCAGATCTTCGCCAAGAGCCTCCCGCTGCCGGTGACCATCGGAAATTTGAAAAGGCTCGAGCTCCTGCGCACCAAACCCGAGTTGCGCAAAAAGTTGTGGGACGTCGTCAACAAACTGCAAAAAGGACTGAAAGACAGCGGTTTCGATATCGGCAAGACCAATTCCCCCGTCACCCCGGTATACATGAAAGGAGACGTGCCTGAAGCAACGGCCATGGTGATGGACCTTCGCGAAAACCATCATATCTTCTGCTCCATCGTCGTCTATCCCGTTATTCCAAAAGGACATATCATCTATCGCCTGGTGCCCACCGCCGTACACACCGATGAGGATATCGAAAGGACCCTGGCTGCATTCAGGGCTACCAAAAAGAAATTGGATGCGGGGCAGTACAAGGTGCAGACCATCCCCGATATGGCTGAAGCCTAAGAAGTACAAAAGACTTGAAACCCCGACCTCCGGTCGGGGTTTTTGCTTATACGAAAAAGCCCCGCTTACGCGGGGCTGCACTAATCAAATACCATTAACCATTAAACCTTATCCTATGAAAGACCAAAGATAATATCACAATCGCGTATCATACGAATCCATGAAACAGTATTTTCGATTGGAAACCATTAAATTGATCCAGATCAAGTGTAAACTTTACACATAGACCCCTGTAGCTATTCGCGAACCTTTTCCGGCTAACCCTCTGCCCTACCAGGTTGCATGAAAACCCTTAGCATACTCATCGAACCCCCGCGTCTTATACACGCCTTCCCCGTAGTATTTCACCAGCATCTCCATGTCCTTTGGCTCCAAATACCCCGGAATGGCTTGTGGCGCTTCACCGGGCGCAATAATTACGGTGGTCGGGAATTCCAGCTGACCATGTGAAAGATAGACCGCAAATTCATTACAGCGGTATTGCGGATCGAAGGTGTAGGTCTTGCCCTGCCAGCTAATAGTGGCTTTGGTTTCCGCGTCGATCTTTACTGTATAAAACTTATCGGAGAGATATTGGGCCACCTTCTTATTGGAATAGGTCTTCCGGTCCATTTGTCTGCACCATCCGCACCAGGACGTATAAAGATCGATCAGGATCGGCTTTTGCTGCTGATGCAGTTGAGTCTCGGCTTGCTCGATAGTCATCCAGGAGATGGATTCCCTGCCGGTGGGGACCGTCCAGGCCGACAGCAAGGCTACCAGCGCCGCGAATAAAAAAATGGATTTGCCCCTTAGCATATATACTTTTGTAGGATAACGAGTAACACATGCGCAAAATTGTCGTGGCCATCACCGGCGCCAGCGGCAGCATCTATGCCCGGCTGCTTCTGGAAAAATTGGCTCTTCTTCATTCCCAATGGGAGACTGTCGCAGTAGTCATGACTGACAACGCCAAACAGGTATGGCGGACGGAATTGGATACCTCCCGTTACGAGGACTGCGGATTCCCCTTCTTTTCACAGCAGGACTTTACTGCGCCCTTTGCCTCCGGCTCCGGGAAATTCGATACAATGATCATTGTCCCCTGCTCCATGGGAACACTGGGACGCATCGCAACCGGTATGTCCAACGATCTGATCACCCGCGCCGCGGATGTAGTTTTGAAAGAGAGACGTAAGCTCATTTGTGTTATCCGGGATACGCCCTACAACCTCATACATATCCGGAACATGGAGACGGTAACGCTGGCGGGAGGCGTCATCTGTCCTGCTACGCCATCTTTTTATAGCAGACCCAGGACCATCGAAGAAGCTGCCGCCACGGTGGTAGACCGCGTCCTCGATCTGTCCGGTTTGAACATCGATACATTCCGCTGGGGGGCTTAATTCCTGAGATCCACCTCTTCCGCGCCCGGATGTTTCGCCTTATTATAGGCCAGATCGGCATCGGTCAGCGGCGCATTCCCATTGAGCCTATTGATAGTCAGCGTATAGCTGTTACCGCCTTTGTCAAGCCATTTGACGCTGACAAGCGTATGCGTGGTCTTGTCGATATAAAGAAAGGCTTTAAAGAACGATTTCGTCTTGTCGGTAGGTGTCAGCTCCACTTCCTGAACGGTCTTTCCGCCGACCTTGCTCTCACCGTTGAGCTTGTACAAAAAATCCTTATCGTAGAAATTGGTGAAGAATTTATCGGGACTAAGGGTCTGCGTGGAAGGGTCCGATTTTGTGATCGTTACTTCATTGGATGATTTATCATAGGTCCAGGTATCCTTCCCGTCGCAGTAGATGTCCTGACCACCCGGAATATTGATATGATATTTGCTGCCTTTCAGGTAAATAGTGCCGCTTTTGCTACCCATGACCGCGCCCTTCTGATCCTGTACTTTCAAGGTAAAGCCGGACTTTACCGCCTTGTACGATTTCAGCCTGGCGCTGAGACCGTCGAGCACCTTTTTTGCACCCGGATCGTTTTTGCCGAGACTGTTGTTTTGCGCCTGCGCGAAAATGCCGAAGCAAAGGATCGTTAGACTGAGTAGGGCCGATTTGGTGTTCACAGTGTTCATTTGCGCGCAAAGATACGCATATCCCTATGGATTCAAGTACTGGTCAAGCTCCATTTCGGTTTTTATTAGCACATCCCTCGGTTTGCTGCCCATCCCGGGACCGACCACACCGGCGGCTTCCAGCTGATCCATCAGCCTCCCGGCCCGGTTATAGCCCAGCTTCATTTTCCGCTGGAGAAGCGAGGTCGATCCCAGCTGATTGAGAACGATGAGACGGGCCGCTTCCTCGAAAAGCGGATCGCGGTCGGCCAGATCGAATCCCTTCGCTTCCATTTCTTTCTCGTCTACATACTCCGGCAATTTATAGGCATCCGGATAACCCCGCTGACGACCGATGAATTGTGTAATGGCCTCCACTTCGGGGGTGTCTACAAAGGCACACTGCAGCCGCGTGATCTCGCCATTGTAGGAGATCAGCATATCTCCCTTTCCGATCAGCTGATCGGCGCCGCCGGCGTCGAGGATCGTACGACTATCGATCTTGGAGGACACCTTGAAGCCGATGCGGGCGGGGAAATTGGCCTTGATGGTCCCCGTAATGATATTGACGGACGGGCGCTGTGTGGCGATAATGAGATGTATCCCAACGGCCCGTGCCAGCTGTGCGAGACGTGCGATCG
>DASYSV010000385.1:0-10509 GCA_036010185.1 Puia sp. | reverse complement strand
CGTCGGAAGAATACAGGATGGATGGCACTAAGTCGTAATTCCCGTAGACGATCAGGATATTTTTGGAAATGGCTTTTACTCCGTTGATAAAGAACCCGACGACCCAATTGGCCGAACTATAACCGTTGAAATTGACATTGTTTGGGGTGATATAGATCTTCGTATATGACCTGCCGCTGTCCGTAGTATAGCCGATCCAATGCTCGAATGCTACGTATCCTTCATTGGGGGAATAAAAGCTCAGCCTGTTGATATGGTTGGTTGAATCCGGGTCCAGGTAGATCTGACGCATTTGGCCCGCCACGGGAGAATGGCAAAAAACAAACAGGAACAGGACTCCTGCCAGGGCTTTCATGGAAATGGATGGGCGCATCAGAGGGTTTAGCGTTTCAAATATATAAAAGAAAACGCATAAATCCGAGCGATTTTAGCATTTAGTGCTGAGCTCACTTGGATATGGTCACCGCTACCGTGGTACCCTTGCCCGGAGCGCTGTCGATAGTCAGCTGGGCATTGATCGAGGCCGCACGCTCGCGCATGCGAGTCATTCCTGATTTCCGTTGCTGTTTAGCGACATCGAATCCCTGGCCATCATCCGTCACAGTCAATTGCAGCTGTCGTACCCGGTCTTCGATCCGTACCGTAACATGATTGGCTTGCGCATGATTCAGCGTATTCATCAAAGCCTCCTGGCAGATCCTGAACAGATCGATCCTGATCTCTTCCGTCAATCCTTTTTCGTTGAATTCACTTTCGAACCGGCAGGGAATACCGGTCAGGATCGAGAATTCGCGACAATACCATTCCATCGTTGCGGTGAGACCGATATGCTCCAGCATGTTCGGGCTGATGTAAAAAGAAAGCCGTCGTATCGTCGTGATGAGCATCTGAGAAATTACGGCGGCATGCTCTATCCTGTCTTTCGATGCTGGCGAGAGCTCGGGCGAATGGTTCTTCACCCATTCGATATCCATTTTCAGGACGGAAGCCAGCTGCGCCAGCTCTTCATGCAGCTCACGGGCAAGATATTTCCGGTCCTCTTCCATGCTGGTCTTGAAATGCGCGGCAAGACCCTTGAACTTTTTATATTTCGCCTCGATGTCGAGCTCGATCTTTTTCTGTTCGGTGATATCCTTGGCGATGGCGAAGACCACTCCGCTGTCCTCCAGGTAGATGGATGTCCAGTGCAACCAGATGATCGCCCCCGTCTTCGTAACATATCGGTTCTGGAAATTGACCAGCGCTTTGCCGTCGAATAGCTCGTTGCGTTTGTGCAAAGTGAGCTCCCTGTCTTCCGGGTGCATAAAAGAGGAGATGGGCCTGCTCATCAGCTCCTGTTCCGTATAGCCGAACGCTTCCAGGACGGCACGATTCACCTTTTTAAAATATCCGTCCCGCCCTGCCACACAGACAAGATCGGGAGTCATCTCAAAAAATGTCGACAGTTTTAACCCGGGCTCCTTCAGCCTTTCCGATTCTGGTTTATTCATGCCGTTCCTCCGGGTTTCGGGTAATTCGTAGTGATATGATATTTATCTTCCATTTTCCACAACCTGGCTCCTCCCCGTATCCCGTCCTCGTTGGTAAAAAGATGGATATTCCCGTCCAGCGGGATCGTCAGCTTCGAGGCATTACCTCCTCCGAGATACAGCCGATCATAGTTGAATACGGTCTTCAGTATCTCCAACACAATCTTCACGCGTTGGTTCCATTTCTTCCTCCCCGCCTTTTTCATGGCCTTTTCGCCGATATAGGCGTCGTAATCCTTTCCTTTATGAAGTGGATGATGCGCCAGCTCGAGATGCGGCAGCAGATACCCATCGATGAGGACTGCGGTTCCGAAACCCGTGCCGAGCGTGACCGCCAGTTCAAAACCTTCGCCACTGACGACCCCAAGCCCCAATTGATCGGCATCGTTGACCAACCGCACCGGTTTCTGCAACGCGTCGCTTATCTGTTGGCCGAATTCGATATGTTTCCACAAGAGGTTCTGCAGATTGGGCGCCGTGTATACGATCCCGTTCCGCACATATCCGGGAAACCCGACCGAAACCCTGCCATATTCCGGCATGCCTTCCACCAGCGACAGGATGGTGGTCAGCACCGCGTGCGGCGTCGCATTCGCCGGCGTCACCAATTTCTTGTACTTCATCTGTTGGTTTCCCTCGCTGTCGAGGATGGTGCCCTTGATATGAGACCCTCCTACATCGATGGTAAGGATATGTTCACTCGTTGCCATGATCATTGCACTTTGTCAGGATGGTAAGATAGGAATTCTTGCGGTTTTCGGGGATTAAAAAGGGCTAAAGCAATTAGCAGCCCGTCATTCCATGATTTTGCCCCCGTGTGCCACCATTCCGCACCGTCATTCTCAAATATTTGGTAAATTGGTATCAGAACCCCCCGCCATGTCAAAAAAGGTCCTTTTCTATTGTGCGAAAGTCTGGCTGACGAGCCTGGTGCTAGGCCCCATGCTGTATTTCGCCTGGTCATGGTCCAACCTCGAAGGGCTGCTGAATTTCTATGGCTTTACCATCGCGGCGATCCTGTCAGGCTTTATCTTATCTCTGCCGAGCGCTCTTTTTTTCTGGGGCGGCGCCGCCTGTCTGCGAACCAGCCAACTGTCCGTGCCTACCCAGCGGCTATTGCTTTGCGCATGGACGGCCCTGCTGACCTTCGTCCCTTTCTGGCTGCTGTACGACTGGGCAGGGCACAATCCCGGTAGTTCGCTCGAACAATGGCTGCAATTACCGCTTTGCTGCTGGGTCATCCTTGTCATCGGCATCTATACCTTCCGGTTCCCGACGAAAGTTACGGGACGGGCGAGCTAGGTCTTCGTGATGAGGCCGATCATATTCCCTCCCGGATCCGAGAACCAGGCGAATTTCTTCCCATCGGGCAATGGAAAAGGTCCGATGACCTTTTTCCCTCCCGCGCCCGCTATCCGTCCAAGCGTTTCATCGATATCGTCCACCTCGATATAAAAGGTGACGTATTGATGTGGTTCATGACCCAGGGATGTAATGTGACCGGGGATGCCATTCGTTGAATGAGTCTCCAATATGGCGGCAGTAGGGACGGTGGAGGCCGTCCAACCAAAAAGTTTTGTATAAAAGGAGGTGGTGCCTTCGAGGTCTTTACAACCGATCTCGAAATGAACGACGGGGTTTCCGATGGATGGTGTCATGGTGTTTTCGTAAATATACGAGTTTCCATGAGGCTTTTCCTACGTAATTTCCCTGGTAAAACCCCCTATGGCGGTGGACGGCCGGGAACTATCTTTGCCCCGGTCACCGCCTTACGAAAATGAAAAACCCTAATTACCGTACCCACGAAAGGCCTGACTATAGTTCCATCTTCCAATATGCTATGTTAAATTCCGAATAATCCATTACCTGGGGCCGGCATTGTTTTACCCAAAAACTAAAACGATGTTGAAGTCGCCACTACCCTTTTATGTTTGTAGCATAGCCTTCTTCGTAGGCGTGCCCTCGGATGCCAATCCCGGTCAACCCTACCGCGATACGGCCAAAGATGTCGCCCATGCCGGTGGCAAGCACAGAACGGCAGTTGCAAAAAAACAGCTGATCTCCGTGCCGATACCCGAAAAGGGGATGAAATTCGTTTCCAGCTACATCCGGAATAACGACGATTGTCTTACAAGCGTCAGACAACGAAGCGATGGCCCGTTCGCGATCATCGACTCGGTGCTGGACCATTATGGATTGCCCCAACAGCTGAAATATCTTGCCGTCATCGAGTCGGAGCTGAAACCCACTGCCACCAGCCGTGTCGGTGCGAAAGGTCCCTGGCAGCTGATGCGATCCACGGCTCATGTTTTGGGTCTGAAAGTCAACCGCCGTTCCGACGAGCGGAAGGACTATTACAAGAGTACGCGGGCCGCTGCAAAATATCTCCGTGACCTGCATCGTGAATTCGGGGACTGGCTCCTCGTGCTTGCGGCATACAACGGCGGTCCCAGACCGGTCTGCCGGGCTATACGAAAATCGCATAGCCGGAATTTTTGGGTCCTGCAACGCTATCTGCCCGCGGAGTCGAGACAGCATGTGAAGAAATTCATCGCTACTGCTTATTATTTCGAACATAGCGCGAACGCTGCCGCGACGACCCCAACGCCCAGCGCCATTTTGCAGGAGAAGGACAATGATAAATTCACCAGGCTGATGAGCGAGTCGGCGGCTTCGCTGCAGGCATCCAATGAACTGCTGGTACAGCCGAACTGACGTTACTTCACCGGGTAGATCCTTGCGACCCATCCACCGCCTCCATACAACTGCACAGACAGCTTATCTCCGGATTTCACGGATATCACCTGTCGCCGGTAATCGGTGGCATCACGGTCCGCGTTAACGCCGTCCTGGAACACCTCCGCTTCATAATGCCCGGCGGGAAGAAATGAAAAATCGATCGTCAGCTGCCGCGGTGTCCAATCGGTGATCGCACCGAGGAACCACGTGTCGCCCCTGCGACGCGCGATCGCCACATATTCGCCGACCTTACCATCCAGCGCCGTCGTCTCATCGAAGGTAGTTGGCACTTTGGTGATGAAATCGGTGCATTCCTGTTCTTTCCTGTAGGTGGTCGGGTTATCCGACAACATCTGTAACGGCGCCTCGAAGACGATGTATTCCGCCAGCTGCTGACAACGCGTCCCCTTGCTCATCGGATTGTCGTTGATGGGACGGTACGCGGATTGGGTGGCATTGCGCATTGCGCCGGGCGTATAATCCATCGGTCCGGCCATCATTCGGATATACGGGATGGTTGCGACATATCGCGGCTGGTCCTCATTCGCCCATTTAAAGTTCTCCAGGCCTTTTACCCCTTCATAGCCGATGACATTGGGCCAGGTACGTTGCAGACCCGCAGGTTTCGATGTGCCGTGATAGTCGATCATCAGGTTGTTGGCCGCGGCGAGACGCGCGATGGCATAGGTCGATGCGATAGCCACCTGGTCATCGCGATCGATAAAATCTATCTTAAATCCCTTCACGCCCATGTTGGCGTAAAAAGGAAAGGCCTTTTCCATCTGGTGGGTGACGGCATACCACGTGGCCCAGAGGATGACCCCTACCCCGTGCTGTTTGCCATAGTCGATGATCTCCTTCAAATCGATCCGCGACGACTGTTGCATCAGATCGAGATCGTTCGACCAGCCTTCGTCCATGATGATGTAGGGGATATGGTTCGCGGCGGCGAAGTCGATATAGTATTTATAAGTTGGGGTATTGATGCCCGCTTTGAAATCGACATGCGAAACATTCCAGTTGTTCCACCAGTCCCACGCCACCTGTCCGGGCCGTACCCATCCGATATCCTTCAGTTGCGACGGTTCGGCGAGTTTCTGGACGATATCCTGGTTGAGGAGATCCTTGTCCTGGCGGCTCACGACGACGACACGCCAGGGGAAATTGCGCGTACCCGTGGTCCTGGCGATATAATCCGCCCGTGTGCCGGGAATATAATTGATGCTGTGCAACGCGGCATCCAGTGGATAGGGAGCATAGACGCCCTTCAGTCCATTTCCGTTGGCGCCGAGATACATGCCCGGATAGTCCTGCAGATCGGCCTCGAGGATCACCGCCTTCTTGTTTTGCCCCAGATCGACCAGCAGCGGCAGGAATGCCAGCGAGTCCTTCGGCATCTGCGACAGATGGATCTCGTGATACAACGCTTCGAAAGAGGAATTGAAATTCTTGCCCGCCCTATAATCCCATTGGATAGGGATGAAGGCATCGTCATCGGCTGCAAAATTGAATTCGGCTCCTTCGTCACGAACGATGAGCTCACCTTGTTTCCGGGTGACGAAGCGATAGGCCACGGCGTCGTCGTACACCCTGAAAACGACACTATAGTCGCCTTTTACATTCAGTGTCAACTGGTTATAGTGGTCCCGGATATGGGATTTTTTGTAATTGACAGGATCGAAGTTGACATCGACGGTTTGAACGGGGGCGGATACAACCTTCATATTATCCCCCAGGATAACGCCATCGGAGAGCCGCAGCGAGATAGCCGACGGGGTGATAACGGGCTGTCCGTCCATTTCGGCTGACCATCGGGTATGTTCATCCACGGATATACGCACCGTAAGCGACCCGTCGGGACTGTGGACCAGGTAGTCCCTGGGCGCGGGTGCCGCATTGGTAATCAGCATATTGAACAGACAGGCGAGGAATAAAAGCGGCTTTCTCATGTACCGAATATAGTAAAAACCCTAGTAAAACTACTTATGAGATACCACCGGCGGGTATTATCTTTACCCGTCACGTATAGCCACCGTGAATGAAAAACCCATTCACCGTACCCACGGCTGGCATGCTTTCCCCACTAGTCTATGTTTAACCCTCTCACGCAGTATTGATCCATTCCTGGGACCGGCATTGTTTTACCCTAAAATGAAAACGATGTTGAAGGTACCCGTTTATTTAACGCTGGTCATCGGACTTCCCACAGCGGCCAACACTGGCCAACCCGCATCGCAGCAGGCGAACGCAGCGCCTCCTGCAACTGCTTATGTTTCGCTCACGGCTGCAAAATCCGTTGGCGCTATTGCCCTGCCCCAAAACCGTTCGCTCAAGTTCGTGGATGCCTATATCCACGACAACGACGAAGATCTCGCGCTGGTCAAACAACACAGCAAAAGATCGTTTACCATCATCGACTCGGTACTCGTCCATTACGGTCTGCCTACAGACCTGAAATACCTGGCCGTCATCGAGTCGAATTTGAAGACCAGCGCAGTAAGCCGCGTCGGCGCAAGAGGAGCCTGGCAATTGATGGCCGGCACCGCCAGAGATCTGGGTCTGAAGGTAAATGGCCGTTACGACGAACGGACCAATCTTTACAAAAGCACCAGGGCGGCGGCCTTGTATCTCCGCGATCTGCACAGCCAGTTCAAAGACTGGCTGCTGGTACTGGCGGCATATAATGCAGGTCCGCTCCCGGTGATCAGGGCCATTCATCGCAGCGGCAGCCATAATTTCTGGGCGCTGGAGCGTTATCTCCCGAAGGAATCGCGGGCACATGTCAAGCACTTTATCGCTACGGCTATTTATTTCCAGCATTACGAGGAGATCAATGCCGCCAGCCAGGCGCTTGCGGCCCTGTAGGACACGGGAGCGTGCCGACGAAATCGCTATCTTGTAGCCATGACGATCACTCCGACGGAGCCCGGCGATCTCGCCGACATTGAAACATTGTTCACTCTCGCCATCGAATACCAGCGAAGCAAGGGCTCCTATTCCTGGCAGGGAATGGATCGCCCGCTGATCGAAAGGGAGATCGCCGAACGCTTGCACTGGAAGATCATCGGGGACGGCGTGATCGCGTGTTTCTTTTCCATCGCCTTTACGGACCGCGTGGTCTGGGACGAGCGTGACGTCGATCCTTCGATCTATCTGCACCGCATCGTCACCAATCCCCTTTTCCGGGGCGCGGGCTATGTCAGACACATCGTGGCATGGGCAGAAGATTATGGGCGGTCGATGGGGAAAGACTATATCCGGCTGGATACCGGCCGCGACAACCAGCGGCTCAATGCCTATTACCGCGAGTGCGGTTTCGAATATTGCGGCGTCAAACAATTCCCCGATGACGCCGATCCCGCCGTGCCGCGACATTACCTGGGCAGCGGCATAAGCCTGTTCGAGCGGAGGATCAGACCCCTCGTTTCAATGTGATGACCGTAACTTCGGGCCAGATGCCCAGACGACCTGAAAAGGCAAGAAAGCCGAATCCCCGGTTGACGTACAGATAACGGTCACGCTCATTGGCCAGTCCGGCCCAATCGAGATAGCGGTATTGCACCGGGCTCCATCTCCACTGGTCGGACTCAACGCCGAATTGAGCGCCATGGGTATGGCCGGACAGGGTGAGATGGATCGTCGTGGGATGAAAACGGATCTTTTCCTCCCAGTGAGTAGGGTCATGCGACAGACATATTTTGAAGACGTCGTTGCCCAGTCCTTCCAGCGCCTTGTCGAGATCACCCAGCTGGATGAACCCGCGTCCCCAGTTTTGCACGCCGATGAGCGCGATGCGCTGCCCGTCTTTTTCCAGCAACACATGTTCGTTCATCAGTAACCGGTAGCCCAGGTCGCGGTGATGCCTTTTCAACGCTTCCAGATTGCGCGCCTTATCGTCGAGACTGTCCCATTTGATATAGTCTCCGTAGTCATGGTTTCCGAGAATGGAATATTGACCGTACGGCGCCTTTAGGGCCGCAAAACGGTCGATATAAGGCTCGATCTCCCAGGCGACGTTATTGACCAAATCGCCCGTAAATACGAACAGATCGCTGTTCTGCGCCTTCGCCAGGTCGATACCCCTTTGCACGGCGCGCACGTTGTCGAAGCTGCCCGAATGAATATCGGACACCTGCGTGATCGTAAACCCATCGAAGGCCTCGGGGAGGTCCCTGAAATGAAGGGCTATCTTATGTAGTCGGAAATCGTACTTGCCGCGCAGCATCGCGTACCCAAACGACGAGAAGGGCACTGCCGCCACCAGCACCCCCAATTCGCTTATGAATTTCCGGCGTGCGGGAATCAGGGGTTCGCCGGTAGCTGTCCCGATGGCCATAGAACGGGATCCGTCCGCCACCGCATCCGCCGGGCGTAGCAGCCGTTTTACCAACCCATAAAGCAGCCGGCCGATATCACCGAGCAATAATATGATCGCAAAGAACAGTTTCGTAACGAACAGCGCGAGAAAAAGGCTCAAAACCCATTCCCGGTAAGGCATCATACCGCTTGGATGACGGAAGCTGTCGAAACCCGCGACCAGCAATACCGTGATCCCCACGACGACCCCCAGCCAGCCCCAGTTGACCACCTGCCGCAAACCGGCAGACTTCCACGTATTTGTCAGCGTCCTGATCCCCATAAAAGTATAGCAGTCCAGGAGCAGGTCCACCGCGATAAGGATCAAAAAAACTTTGGCGAAAATACTTCCGTGCATAATTTGCTAAATTTATTGCGGAAAATCCGCTCCAAGCAAAAAAAAGCGGATTTTCGCAAACCGTCAATGTCTGTCCTTCGGACGAGCCGCCATTGGCGGCTCAAAGTTCGAAATCATGAAAATAGCCACCTATAATATCAATGGCGTCAACGGACACCTGCCCGTTTTGGTGCGATGGCTCCGCGAGACGGGGCCGGATATCGTTTGTCTGCAGGAATTGAAGGCGCCCCAGGAAAAGTTCCCCGAAGACGCCATACGCGAGGCCGGCTATCATGCGCTGTGGCATGGACAAAAAAGCTGGAATGGCGTGGCGATCCTTTCACGGGATGGTCTGCCGGAGGAAGTATGCCGCGCGCTACCGGGCGACCCGGAAGATCTTCATAGCCGTTATATCGAGGCCATGGTGGGCGGGCTGACCATCGGTTGTCTTTATTTACCCAATGGCAATCCTGCACCCGGTCCGAAATTCGACTATAAGCTGCAATGGTTCCAGCGCCTTACCACTCATGCGGCGGCACTGCTGGCCTCGGGCCGGCCCGTGATCCTGACCGGCGATTACAATGTCATGCCCACCGAGCTCGATGTCTATAAACCGGAGAGTTGGGTCGATGATGCGTTATTCCGGCCAGAGACGCGCTTGGCTTTTAAGACCCTGGTCGGCCAGGGCTGGACCGATGCGATACGGAAATTGTACCCGGAAGAGAAGATCTATACATTTTGGGATTATTTCCGCAATGCCTTCGGGCGCAATGCAGGACTACGGATCGATCATTTCCTGCTGAGCCCGTCGGTCGCCCCCCGGCTGATTGCGGCAGGCGTGGACAAGGAAGTGCGCGGCTGGGAGAAATCGAGCGATCATGCGCCGGTGTGGATACAGTTGAAATAGGGGGCGCCGGTCGGGCGGTCAGCGGTTCCAGGCGATGCGCCGGTCAGCGGTTCAGCGCTGCTTCTCCAGATCGCCCATACTCCAGCTCTTATCGTATAAAGCCTTTTTCGGTTCATAGAAACGCGCCAGCACTTCAAAACCGCCATGCGCATCTGTCGGAACCCAGTTGGCTTCCCCTGAAGCCGGCGCCGTCGGTCCGAAATAGATATCGACTGAACCGTCGGCGTTGGTTCGCAAACCGGGCGTTTGCGATGAGCGGTCCATCCATCGGGCATTGCGGATAAAGGTATGGGTATCCCGATCGTATACCGTCATCGACCAGAATTGCGTGATCGGTACATTAGCAGGCACATGCAGGCGATAAGAGACATTACCGTCCAGCGGATGTCCGTCTTTGTCGCTGGTAGTCATGAGATAATATTGCGATTCGCCGATATGTTTGGCGCTGAAAAAAGCGATCATATAGAGGGTGCCCCTGTTATCGATGGGATAGGAATCCGGCACCCGGAAATCCTGCAGTATACTCTGATGCGTTTCCTCCGTGGCGGGGAAGAACCAATGAGTTCCTTCATAAAATGGAGGCAGCCTGTCATAATTGTATTCCAGCCAGGTGTGCGCATCTTTTACGGCCATTTCAAGGA
>DASYSV010000372.1:0-6492 GCA_036010185.1 Puia sp. | reverse complement strand
ATCAACTCTTCGTCAAACTGGCGCCGGCAACGAAGTACGCGACCGTCGACGCCGAACTCACCAAAATACTCAATGCAAACGACAAACCAGATCCGAAGGACCACGGCACGCAGATATCGAGGCTGCAACCCCTGAGCGATATGCATTTCAATCTCGATTTCGGGGTTTTCGATGAAAGCCGGCAGGCGCACAAACCCACGCTCTATTACCTGCTTGCCGTCGCCGCCTTTCTCCTGCTGCTGGCCTGCATCAATTTCATCAACCTCACCACCGCCCAGTCTTCGCAACGCGCAAAAGAAATAGGCATCCGAAAGACATTGGGCAGCCAACGACGCCAATTGACCTTACAATTCCTCACCGAAACGTTTGTATTGACACTCATGGCGGCCATCCTCTCCCTCGTTCTGCTACCTTTCCTGTTAAAGATATTCGCCGACTTCATACCCGACGACCTGCACTTCAACTTGCTGCGGCATCCGGAGGTCGTGCTCTTTCTTCTCGTCCTGATCCTCGTCGTTACGGTCCTCTCGGGGATCTATCCCGCACTCGTGCTGGCGGGTTTCAAACCAGTCCTTGTGCTCAAGAACCAGGCCTTTGCGGGCAGCAGCAAGACCCGCTCGGCGTGGCTGCGCAAATCGCTCACCGTATTCCAATTCGTGATCGCGCAGGTCTTCATCATCGGCACGCTGCTGGTCTCCAAACAGATCAGCTACGCCCTGAACAGGGATCTCGGTTTTAAACGGGATGCGATCCTCACTTTCCGTACCAACTACCGGGAGGAATCCAACAAGAAGCCGGTCCTGCTGGATAAATTAAGAGCCATTCCCGGTATAGCAATGGTCAGTGTTTCCAGCAACCCGCCATCCGGCAACGGGACATGGACGAGTACCATGACGTTCAACGACGGGAAAAAGGAGGTCCGGGAAAATGTAGAGGTAAAACTCGCGGACAGCAACTATTTCCGCATGTATGGATTACGACTGGTGGCAGGAACCAGCGCCATGCAGAGCGATACCACCAACGCGGTGGCGATCAATGAAACCTATCTGCATATCCTCGGGTACCAGGATCCCCGGAAGATCATCGGAAAAACGCTCAACTGGAATGGCACTCCCATCATAGTAGGTGTCGTCGCCGACTTCTTCCCGCGGTCGCTCCGGGAACCGATCAAACCACTGCTCATCGCCAACGGTACAAGAGATGCCAACGTGTTCAATATTACGCTCCAACCGCGCAATGCAGACGGCTCCAACTGGCCGCAAACCCTCACCGCCATCGAACAGGCCTTCCATTCGGTGTACCCGAACGACGACTATGACTACCAGTTCGTCGATGAGACCGTCAAAAAATTCTATACCGCCGAACAGAACATTTCTCATCTCCTGATTTGGGCCACCGGTCTGACCATCTTCATCAGTAGCCTCGGGCTTCTCGGCCTTGTCATCTATATCACCAATCAGCGGACAAAAGAGATCGGCATCCGCAAGGTCATCGGCGCGAATCTCACCCAGCTGATCATGCTGCTCACCGGCGATTTCCTAAGGCTGATCGCGCTTGCGATCGTCATCGCCCTCCCCATCGCATGGTGGGGCAGTCACAAATGGCTCGAGAACTTTGCCGACAAAACGCCGCTCAGCTGGTGGGTCTTCGCGGTAGGCGGTGGCGCACTCCTGCTTATCGCGCTGACCATCCTCTGTATTCGCACCCTGCGGGCGGCCCTTGTCAATCCGGTCAAAAGCCTCAGGGCGGAGTGAACAGATCTCTTTCGCCGTCTCAGCGGTCGACGGCGACGAGATAGTCGGTCGTGTCCACTTTAATATCAGCGGGCGGGCCGGCGGCGGACGGAACCGAACAGCAGGATGCTGAAGATGAATCCCTGCAGCATGCCCAGCAGGATCACCAGGTTGAGCATCGGCGAAATGAATCCCAAAAGCATGGTGTAATTTAATTATTCTGTCGTAAGACCGGAAGCCGCGCCGCCGGTTTAATCGTTTCGCAGAGCGTTTATCGGATTGGCGGTGGCGATGGCGATTCGCAGCGGATCATTCAGCTCGCAGACTGTCCACCGGATTGGCCATAGCGGCGCGAATCGCCTGGTAGCTGACGGCCGTCAGTGCGATGCCCAACGAGACCAGCGCGGTGATCACGAATACCAGCCATCCGATGGCAATATGGTAGGGATAGCTTTGCAGCCAGGAATGCATGATCCACCAGGCGACCGGAGAGGCTATGGCAAAGGAAATTGCAACCAATTTCAGGAAACCTCCCGACAGGAGGGCGGCGATGCTGGTTATCGATGCGCCGAGCACTTTCCGCACGCCAATCTCTTTTATGCGGCTTTCGGCCGTATAGGCCGCCAGGGCAAAAAGTCCAAGACAGGAGATCAGGATCGCCATGCCGCCGAAGAGAGCCGACTGGATACCCGTTCGCCGCTGACCTTCGAGCTTTTCATTGTCGGCTTCGGTGACAAATCGGTAGATGAAGGGGTAGTCGGGGTTGTATCTTCGAAAGATAGCCTGGATCTTTTGCATGTTGTCGGACGTAGAATAGCGGGGATTCAGCCGAAAAGTGATGGCGCCAAATGAGTTCCTGGGTCCCTGGACGATGACGGGCGACAGGCGATTAAAGGGCGATTCGACCACAAAATCCTTTATAATACCGATCACCGTCCAATTCCCCTGTTTGTTCGTCACGATCTGGCCGATCGGGTCCTTGAAGCCCATGAGCTTTACGGCCGACTGGTTCAACAGGATCGCCATTGTGTCGGTTGGATATAAATAGGTGTTGATGGTGCGGCCGGCGATCAGCCGGATACCCATCGTCTCCAAAAAGTCGTTGTCGGCGTGATATTCTTCGATAGGGATCCTCAGACCCGGGTTCTTACCGCGCCAGGTGTAGGTATCATCTGAGTTCCAGCTATAGGTGATCGGAGAATTGCTTCGGGTGACGGCCGTCACAGCCCCGCTGCCCAGCAGATCGTTTCGGATAAGCCCGTAGTTTTTGTTCATATCGCCTTTCACATACGCGAATACCAGGTGATCCCTGTTGTACCCCGGGTCGCGATCACGGCCATAGTTGATCTGCCGGTAGATGACGATCGTGCAGATGATGAAGGCGATCGCAATGCTGAATTGAAATACTACCAGTATCTTCCGGACGCTGATCATGCCATAGGCCCTCCTGAGCGAACTTCGGCCGGGCTCTTTCGCCATGCTCGCCCTCGTAGCGGTTCCCTTTAAGACGCTGATCGGCCGGAAACCGGAAAGATAAAATGCAGGATAGCTCCCCGCGATCACGCCCGTTACAAGGATAAACGCCGCAATGCCCATCCAAAAATACGGATCGTCATAGGGAACGACGAGGTTGTCCCAGGTAAGCCAGTTGAAACCCTGGATACTCATCTGGACGATGATCAGACCCAGCACACCCGAAAGAAAAGAGATCAGGATCGACTCGCCCAGGAATCGCAGCACGATCGAGGGCCTCAGGGCTCCCACCACCTTGCGGATCCCCACCTCTCTCGCCCTCCGGACGCTTTGTGCCGTGCTCAGGTTCATATAGTTGATACAGGCGATGATCAGGATGAATGCGGCGAGAAGACCGAACAAACGCACATCCTCGATACCCCCGCCCACGATCTTCCCATTTTCAAAACGGGAGTAAAGCCGCCACTTGGCCAGCGGATGCAAAAAGATCTCATTATCGATGCCGTCGGCATGCATCTTCAGGATATCCCGGAATCGATCGTCGGCCATTTGTTCGGTGACGCCGGGTTTGAGCAGCACGATAGTCGTCGCCGAAAAGTCTTTCCAACCGGAGTTGGACCATCCCGCATCCTTCATATAGCTATAGGGGATCAGGTAACTAAAACCCAGATCCGTATTGCGGGGCGGGTCTTTTGCGACGCCGGTGACGGCAAAATTATTGCTGTCGATGCGGACCACTTTACCCATCGGATCATCGCTGCCGAATAGTTGTTTTGCGAAGGATTCCGTAATCACCATCGAGCGGGGCGTATTCAGGGCCGTCTCCAGGTTCCCTTTTGCCAGCGGGAAACTGAATATCTTTAAAAAGCCGGGATCGGTCATCATCCCTCCCTTTCCTTCGAAATGCCGATCGCCTACGGTAAGAGTAAATGGTGCAGTGCCATTAATGCGGGCTACCTCTTCGATCTGCGGGTAATCGGTCTTTAGTACAGGCGCCAGCGGTTGGGGCACTCCGGCAAAGACGTCTACCGTGCCCCGATAGTTTCCCCGATTTTCGAGGAGATAGATGCGATCCTTTTTCGTTTGGAAATTGTCATAGCTGAACTCGTTGCCGATCCAGAGCAGGATGAGAATGGCGCTTGCCATCCCGATGGCGAGACCGCCGATATTGATCAGAGAAAAGGTCATGGACCTGGTAAGGTTGCGCCAGGCAATCCTGAAATAGCTGCGGAGCATGCTGCCGGTGTTGCCAAAAGCATGGAAGGGGCCAGGTTTCCGGGAGCGTCTTCTGTGTTCCATGCGTTGAAGATGCCGGGCCCAGGCACGCTCTATCTCTTCTTTTTCCATATCGGAAGATTTCGCGGCAAAGGCAATACCTGAAAATTAGAATATTGAATAACAATAATCTATGATCGGCTCGTTTCCGGAAAGTGTCCGCTTTCGATACGCAGGGTATTCGCTTATGCGACAGATCAAATCCCTATCTTTAAATAGCCGAACGACTACATTCATGAAAAAGATGCTTCTTGCTATCCTGATGACATCGGCTGCTGTCCCACTGACCGCGCAGCAGCCTTCGCCGGAATTGATATTTCGCGCCGATGGCCGGTCTCTGACGACTTCCGCCATCGATAGCCTCGTCGGTAGGCTAATGTATAAAGCCCGGGTGACGGGATTATGTCTCGGGGTCGTGGAGAATGGCCGACCCGCCTACATACAGGCCTACGGGTTCAGGAACAAGGCGGCAAATGAACGCAACGATACGGCCACCTGTTTTTACGGCGCCTCCCTGTCCAAGTCGCTCTTCGCCTATCTAGTGATGCAGCTGGTCGATCAGGGCAGGATCGATCTGGACCGGCCCTTGTATACCTATTTGCCGAAGCCTCTTCCGGAATATGAGAAATATCGCGATCTCGCGGGTGATCCCAGGTGGAAGCTGCTCACGGCACGGCACTGTCTCGACCATACTACAGGCTTCCCGAATTTCCGGTGGTTCAATCCGAAGGGAAACAATAAGCTGGAATTTTTCTTTACGCCGGGAACGCGGTACGCATATTCCGGGGAAGGGTTCGTGCTGTTGCAGCTGGTGGTGGAGGCGGTGTCCGGAAGACCATTGGATTCGCTGGGAAGGGAGCGATTATTCGTTCCGTTCGGAATGCGGCGGACCGGATATGTGTGGCAGCCCGACTTCGAAACAGATTATGCCGTAGGTCATCTCGAAAATGAGTCGACGATCCCGAAGAAAAAACGCAGCAGCGCGAATGCTGCCGGATCCCTGGAGACGACGATCGCGGACTATACCCGTTTCCTGGCGGCCGCAGTTCGCGGCGAAGGGTTGTCGCCGAAGGCCTTTAATGAAATGACCCGGATGCAGATCGCGATCCATTCGGCGCATCAGTTTCCTTCGCTGGACACCGCGACTACGACGGACAATGATGTCATAGCACTGGGATACGGGCTGGGCTGGGGTCTCTTCACCACCCCCTATGGCAAGGTCTTTTTTAAAGAAGGACACGATGACGGATGGGAACACTTTGCGCTATGTCTTCCGGGTCAGCAAAAGGCTTTTATCGTGATGACCAACAGCAGCAATGGCGAAAGTATATTCAAACAATTGTTCTTCGACCTGTCGGGCATCACGATCCCATGGGAGTGGGAGCGCTATATTCCCTATTGAGTGGCTTCCCAGCAATGGTTCAGCCGAAATGCAAGCCGGTGACCTGCTCGCTCAGCTGCCATAAGGCATCTGCATCTTCGGGATCCAGGGCATAGGCGCGCACCCCCGGACCCGGGGGCGCATCATCCGGCACCACATTCGCGATATCACAGTTTTCGCAGTAGACCCCACCACTGCCGTCCAGCTGGTCGCTGATCGCGCACCATACGGATGTCGCGGCGCCCTGCCCTGGTGTCTTAAATTTTTTCACCCCTTTTTTCCAGTCTTCCAGTTCTTGCTCCGTCATATAGCGGAAGACATCCGTCTCGATGGCGCCGGGATGCACTGCAAATGCCCTTATGCCATAGGGCTGCCCGATCTTATCCAGCTGCACCATGAAGAGGATATTGGCCGTCTTGGATTGTCCATACGCCTTCATCCCGCTGTAGGGATGGCTTTCGAAATTGATGTCATCGAGGTGTAATCCCATGTGTCTATGACCGATGGAAGACACTACGACTACCCGCGCCCCGCCTGCCTCCCGAAGGGCGGTCCACAACAGACCCGTCAGCTGAAAATGTCCGAGATGATTCACGCCGAACTGCAACTCGTAATCCCGGTTGTCCTTCA
>DASYSV010000365.1:0-7340 GCA_036010185.1 Puia sp. | reverse complement strand
TCGCCGTCGGCTTCAATACCAGGTTCAACGTCCTGGTCCGGGTGCCATCATCGATGCCGGTGAAAATTGCCTGGTCGCTCTTTCTATCCAGGATCTCTACCCGTGCGATCTTGCTTGCATCGAAATTACGGGTAACGGTGGTCGGATCCGATCCGAATATATCTTCACCGTCCACCAACAGATGCTCAATTTTATCGCCATTATAGGTAATGGTGCCGTCGGGGTTTATTTGCAGGCCGGGGAGGCGTCTCAACAATTCTTCAACCAGCGCGTTTTTACGCAACAATATATGCTCCGTATTATATACCAGGGTATCTCCTTTCATTCTCGGTCGCATCGTCGCGGTTACGACCGCCGCCCGGAGACTATCGATTTTGAGAAGCATCGTATCGTTCTGTTTCGGAGGTGGTTGTTGTTGGCCATAGCCGTGTAGCGTACTGCAGGAGATCAATAAAAAGAGGATAACAGATAAGGTTGTACGCATAGAGGAAAGAATAAGGGAATTTTCGGCTTTTTGGACCAAAAAGGGGATCCCCGACAAGCAAAAGCACATCAGGGATCTCGCCTTTTCATGTGTAGGATAAGGTCTAACGTAATGGATGGGATATCGGTAATGGGACTTTTCGCGAACCGGGGTTAGTTGCTATCATCAGAACAAAGGTATTCACCCGGCGGAGCCTGCTGTTTATGAATCAGGGATTAAAACCAAACCAAAGCGGAATAGTTACAAAAGAGGGCCTTTTATTTGCGGCATTGCTCCATTATGCCCTCCGATCGCCTGTGCAAGCCTATCGATCCTTATCGACAGCAACATCCGGTATTTTCCAGACCTTATCCTCTGCAGGAGTATACCCTGTGTATTCGTCCGTTGTGTGTTTCAACGGATATAGAACTCGTCTGTAGCTGGCTGAGCCATCAGCTCGGCACCCATTCGTGGCAGGAGGGCGGTCCGAAACCGGAATTGATGCAATGTTATATAGACATGCTAAAATCGGATTATTCGCAATCCTTTCTCTGTCTTATGGATGAACAGCCGGTGTGCCAGGTGGATGTAGGCAAGGCCATCTTCAATGAAGTGTTCATGTACATCGACACGCAGGATAACGATTATGTTTTCCGGATGATCATTTCGCCGGAGGTGAAGCTGCGAAATGCCTATGTCAATATCGTCCGGACGCTGCTTGAATATTTCTTTTCCTTCAGGGAAGTCGGGCGGGTGCTGACCTGTCTCCCCGCCAATGACGATTGGATCAATCACCTGCTGGAAAGCGCGGGGCTTGCCTACCTGGATACCAGACGCACCATCTATGGCGTGGTCAATTTGTACGGATGCGTTTCCCCTTCCTGACTATCGATGGCGGGCAGCCGAAAAATTTGCGGAATGCCGATGAAAAGGCGAAGGGGTGGTCATAGCCGACCTCCGATGCTATGCCGGCGATCGGCCTATCGGTCTCTTCGAGCAGGAGTCTGGCTTTTTTCATCCTGATCTCGTGCCGGTAGTCGGCGGCGGTGAGATTGTAAATTGTCTTGAACCCTCTTTTCAACTGATAGTCGCTGAGTCCCACCAATACGCCGAGATCCCGCAGAGAATAATCGCGGGCCAGGTGACGGGTGATCAGTTGAGCGGCTTCGTAGATCCTTCTGACGACCAGTTCCGGGAGCCGACCGGAATCGGAGAGGCGTGCGCGGGTGCTGCGTTCGAGGGCGAGAAAAAGCAACTCCAATGTCTTCGTGCTGAGGTATTGTCTTCTAAACTCTGACGTGTAGGTGCAGTAAAGTATATCCTCTACAGCACCGAGCATATCCATCCCGGCTACGTATGGAAAGGGGGAAGTTTGTTCTCCTTTTTCTACATTTTGTAGAAATAACTCCCCGCCGGGAATGCATTGTGCCATCTCCCGGGCAAAATCATGAGAAAAATGGACCGCTACACAGGAATACGATTGTTTTCCCCGCAAGCGGATCGTCTGGCACGGGGTCAAAAAATAGTCGAACCGGAATCCCCGTTCGTGCAGGACGTTTTCGCCGGTGTTGTCCGAAGTAAAATAGAAGCTGCACTTCAGCGCCATCCACAGGCGGAGAACAGGGAGGCTCCATGTCAGGGTCAGCTTATCGTCATGGTTGAGATAGAAGCTGCAATGCCAAACGGAAAAATCGTCTCCCTGTATTTCCTGGAACAGCAAGTGTCCGAATGCTCCTCTGGCTTCGAGACAACGGAGGCCCGGAATGTGTTGCGGTCCGTACATAGTCCGCAGAGCAGGAGACAGGTGGATCGTGCCTGTCTTCTCGCCCGCGATCTCTATGGGGCTTTTCATATGTAAGGTTTGATGCGATATTCCCCCGGGGGGCAACCGAAATATTTCTTGAAGGCAAGGGCGAAGCTGGAAACATTTTTATAGCCGACGGTCTCAGCGATGCCTACAATGGATTGGCTGGTGTCCTGTAACAATGTTTTCGCCTTATCCATGCGGGCGTGCAGAAAGTCCTCGAATAGCGTAGTGCCATATAATTGCTTATAGGCCTTTTTCAGTTTGTAATCGTTGATGCCCATTTTGCGGGCCAGCCTGATCAGTGTAGGGGGATGATCCATGTTGTCGAAAAGATAGCGGCGTGTCGCTTCGATCTTTTCGACATCGAGAGGTTTCAGGACCATTTTGTCCGCGTTTGCCTGTCCGCTGATGCCTGCCAGCGCCATGACCAGCAGATTGGAAAGTTTCAGCTCGCAGTAGACTGCTTTGACGGTACCGGTAAAGTGGCAATCCATCATGTCCCTTGCGGCGCGGATCATTTTAAGATCGGCCATTGCCGGTTTATTGGTCAGCTTGCAGGCCATGCCCTTTTGCACTTTTGCCAGGAAGGAAGGCAGGCTTTGAATCGTATGTCCAAGATGGAGGAGGTGGTCGATCCGAACTCCCAGCGAGATGACGATGCCGTTCTTACCCATAAACGTCAGCCAGGGCGAGGAAAGGAATCCGGGCGAATAGATCAGATTGTACTCGCCGTTGGATAAATTGAGCTGCAACAGCGGCTCAGGTTTCTGCTGAACGGCCACGGAATCCGGGCCACTTTTCATGATAGGTTGACGGAGCATTGTTTTAAGGATAAGATTAGAGTAAAGCGATAGGATATTATTTAGACGGCATTAGTATCAATGCAAACAATTTGCCACGATTCGGATCGTTAATAACCTGGTCGGGATATGCTCCGGCGGGGCATACCGGTCTGTGAAGAAATGGATAAGGTCATGTGAATAAATAGTAAAAAAAAATGTTATACGCGTTGATAAGCTAATCAATCGTTGTATCTTACCGTCAAATGAACTACCCCGAGCGTCGTCTTTTCTTAGTACTTTTTTCCCTCATTTCAACGCTATTTTTTTGCTGTCACGGCAAACCCGGCGGCCAGGCGGTGACGGACCATGTCGAAAACCCCAAAAAGATGGATGAGCATGTGGGAACCGACCTGAAATCCGTACTGCAGTATGCGGCGGCCAATGACGATCGGATGAACGATAAGACCACCCTGCAATACCGGAAGCTGGAGGACAGTCTGTATGAGGTAAATGGGTATACTCCTATTTGGAGCGATAAGGAGCGGTGGGTTCCCCTTGGCGACAGTCTGCTAGCCTTTATCCGGGACAGCAAGGACTACGGGCTATTCCCATCCGACTATCACTGGGACGCGCTTTCGTTCATACAGCGTATCGTAGAGGAGGATTCGAATGCCCGGAAGAATGCGGCTCTTTGGACGCGGGGCGACCTGCTGCTGACGGATGCTTTTTTCACATTGGTGAAGGACCTGCGCAACGGCCGGATGGATTTCGACAGTGTCACGTTGCGGAAAGACTCGGTTATGTCGGACAGCCTGTTTACCACGACGCTGGCTTCTGCGCGTGGTCTCGGGGCTATTGCGCCGGTGCTGGACAGCCTGGAGCCCAGACATCCGGGGTATGATTCGTTGAAGCGATATCTCCGGGATTTTCTGGCGACTGCCCATTTCCGTCAGAATACGTGGCTGGATTATCCGTATAAGGATTCCGCCGTGTTTTACAACGCGCTGGGCCACCGGTTGCAGGAATCGGGTTATATCGACTCGGGGGTGACGCAATTCGATACCGCCATGCTGGCCTCGGCGATGCGCCGGTATCAGACAATCAATAAACTGAAGGTAAGGGGGAAGCCCACCTCAGAGATGGTGAACATGATGAACAATACGGATTGGGAGAAATTCAAGCGTATCGCCATCAACATGGACCGTTACAAACATCTGCCGGATACGCTGCCGAAGACCTATGTCTGGGTAGATCTGCCGGCTTATTTTCTGCAGGTGGTCGACTCCGATACGGTGGTTTTTGAATCCAGGGTGATCGTCGGCTCGCCGAAGACGAGAACGCCACTGCTGACGAGCGAGATCTCGAACTTCGTGACCTATCCGCAATGGACGGTGCCGATGAGCATCATTATGAAAGAAATGCTTCCGGCGATCCAAAAGAACGTCAACTATCTGGCGAAGCAGAACCTGATGGTCGTGGATGATAATGACAGTGTGCGGGATCCGACGAAGATCAACTGGAGGCGGCTGAATAAGCACAATTTCCCCTTCCAGCTGAAACAGCGACAGGGAGACGATAATTCGCTGGGGGTCATGAAATTCAATTTCAGGAACAAGTATGACGTATACCTGCACGATACCAATGTGCGTTGGATGTTCGATGAGAGGTACCGGGCGGTGAGTCATGGGTGCGTGCGGGTGAAGGACTGGGCGAAGCTATCGGCATTCCTGATACGCAAGGATACGATGAAATATCATCCGGATACCCTGAAGGCGTGGATAGCGCGGCAGGAGAAGCATACGGTATATGGGTTTGCGAAGGTGCCGATCTTTATCCGTTATTATACGGTGGTGGGGAGGAAGGGGAAGCTGGCGTTCTATGATGATATTTACGGGGAGGATAGGGAGCTGAGGAACAGGTATTTTGCAAAAAAGCCGATTTATTGATATCTTGTGGATCGGCGGCTGTCGCCCAAATCCAATAATCCATGTCCACGAAAAAATTAAGAGCCGGGCTTTTCGCCTGTGTACTGTTACCGGTGGCTGTGCTTGGCCAGCACCATCATCGCCCCGCGCCTGTGAAGGTGCAATATGGGGTCGCGAGTTTCTATTCCGATAAATTCGAGGGAAGGAAGACGTATACTGACGAGATCTTCCACCAGGATAGCCTGACGGGGGCCAGCAATACGCTTCCGATGCATACCTGGATCAGGGTTACCAATCTCCGCAATCATAAGACTCTTGTCGTCCGGATCAATGACAAGATGCATCCGCGTAACAAGCGTCTCATCGACCTGAGCCGCGCAGCGGCGCAGCGCTTAGGCTATTCCGGAAGGGGCCTTACCAAGGTGCGCATCGACGTTCTGGGCAAAAAAAGGCCGCCGGATGCCGTTGAGGATCTGGCTGACCGGCGGCCAGGGCAGGATTGACACTTCACCTTCTAAAAAACTAAAACGTTACTACCCTGGCGGGAGGGCACAGGGCATGCCAAATCTCCTTTCGCGTATAATGGCATGATAATTAATGCAGTTGCTATCCGGGGACGGGCGAGCGGTGTCCGGAACTGGACGTTTTGCTGTCCGGTTGTGAACAGGATGAGTCTGTCGATTGTTCCTGAACGTAAAAACTATCTATTATGAAGGCAAGCATTGGCATCAAGCCTGCGGATCTGCAGGCCGTGTCCACGGAGTTGAGCAAATTGCTCGCGGATGAGTTTATCCTGTACACCAAGACACGCAATGCACATTGGAATGTGGAGAGTCCCGATTTCCACGCCATGCATATCTTTTTCGAGCAGCAGTATGAGGCGTTGGACGAGGTGATGGATTCCGTGGCCGAGCGGATCAGACAGCTGGGCCATTATTCGCCCGGGACATTGGCAAGTTTTCTTTCGCTGACGCATCTGACGGAGAAGACCGGTCAGCGCAATGACAGCATGGATTTTATTCGTGAGCTGCTGACTGACCATGAGAACATCATCATTTTTATCCGCGAGAATATCAACAAGTTTGCCGATAAGTATGGCGATGCCGGGACGAGTGATTTTATTACCGGGCTCATGGAAGAGCACGAGAAGATGGCCTGGATGCTGCGCGCGCATCTGAAGTGAGGCCGGGGGTGTGTGGAGGTCGGGGCGGAGCAGTGATGATCATCGGTCGTGCGTGGAGGTCGGGCGCGGAGCAGTGATGGTTACCGGTCGTGCTTGCCAAAAAGGCGTTTGAAGAAGCTGCCCTTCTTTTTGGGGGGCGGCTGATTTTTATTAGCGTCGGTCACCGTTATTTTTACCGAGCCTTCCTTGCTGGATTTTTCGTGCGTCGCCTCTTTCAGGACCTGCTGTTCTTCGGGGGACAGACGCGAATCCACGGGCACGGTCGGCGGGCTCGTATCGAGGTATTGATTGGCCTTTCCGTTGCCCATATTGGCGCCTTCGGCACCGGGGGGCGCGATCTTTTCGATGTTCATGTAGTCGTACATCATTTCCTTGCGCACATTTTCCGGCGGGATGAACTTGGCCTGGCGTTCGATGCCGAGGGATTTATCTGCAAGAACTTTGGCAAAAAAGTATTCCCAGATGGGGCGCGCCGCCTGGGCGCCATAACCAAGTCCGCTCTCGAGGTGTATGAAGCGGTCGTCGCAACCTATCCATGCGCCGGCCATCAATTGCGGCGTATAGCCCATGAACCAGGCGTCGGAATTATCGTTGGTGGTGCCTGTCTTACCCCCCATTTCGGAGATGCCTAACCGATTTCTGAGGCCGGCGGCGGTGCCGAAGTCCACTGGACCCTGCATCATGCGGGCCATGGTATAGGCTGTGCCCTGGCTGATCACCTCTTTGCGTTCGGTGTCAAAACGCTGGAGGACGTTGCCGTTCTTATCTTCGATGCGGGAGATATAATACGGCCGGGTACTGAAGCCGCCGCTGGGGAACATGGTATAGCCCCACATCATTTCGTATAAGGAGAGGTCGCAGGCGCCGAGGGCCATCGAAGGATAGGGTTCGATCTTCGTAGGGATACCAATCTGGTGCATGTATTCGGCAAACCTTTTCGGGCCTACTTGTTTCATGATATATGCGGCCACGCCATTGATCGACCAGGCCAGGCCGGATGCCATGGTCATGCTGCCGCCTTCGTGTTTATCCGGTCGGGCGGGGACGTAGCCAAAGCCCGGAAAGTATTGCTGGCTGGTCTCGCATTCCGATTCGGGTGTGAGTCCATAATCTTCTATGCCGAGGGAATAGAGGAAGGGTTTGATGGCGCTGCCGACCTGCCGTTTGGTGTTGATATTGA
>DASYSV010000361.1:0-11535 GCA_036010185.1 Puia sp. | reverse complement strand
TCTCGCCGCAAAGCTCATCGCCGACCTGTTCTTATATGCCAGCTTGAAATGCCCCCCGTCCAGATCCACCCGATAGACATTGTCCTTCCCCTTCCCCCGCGAATGCCCATTGCAAAAAACCGTATCCCCCTTAACCACAGGCCCCCAGCAATCATATCCCTTCGGCGAGATCCTGCTCGTCTTCCCGGTCCCCAGATCATATACGAAGACCGCCCCCGGAGGCCCTTCCTCCGCATCAGACTGTTCATCTACTTCACCCCAACACACCAATTTGTCTTCCTTATCTGTCAGCAAAAAGGTCGACGAGCTCGAAAAAGACACAGAAGTATCCATCTGTGAAAACGGCACCGATCTCAACACCTTCCCATCGAGATCATAGATATATACGGCTGACATATTCTGTACCACGATCTTGCGGCTGTCGGCACTCCAGGTAGGCCCGAAATAACCCGGGAGACTATCCGTCGGCGCGGCCAGCACCGCAGGATGCAGATTGCCCTTGTCGACATACTTGATACCCCAATTCGAACCCTGAAACGCATTATAGGCCAGATATTCCCCATCCGGCGACCACACCGGTCCGTAGCAATTATGACAGGCTGTATCGAGGACGGTCACCTTCCCGGCCTCGAGGTCCAATACGGCGATCCTCCGCTCATGATCGGGGGCTCCATTATCAGTATAGGCGATACAGGTGCCGTCGGGGGATAAGACAGGATCGGTGCCATTGATGTACACATGCTGCGGATCGCCATTACCATAATTGGCGACATACAACCCATGACCACCCGTATAACAATAATCGAAGCCCTTTTTTTCCTGTGTCGAAAAATACGTGCACCCTACACCCGGCAATGCTAACAATAATACGTATACCTTTTTCATAAGTTGGATTTCAATTTGCTCCGCGTCTCGCACCTCACACGTCACACTCGCCTCACGTCTCACGCCTCTCACGCCTCACGCCTCACACGCGCCGCGCTATCACTATTTCTTTATCAAATACTTCAATATCTTCCGATGCATCTCATCCGGTCTGAACGGCTTGTGCAGCCACCCATTGAACCCATGGTTCTCCAGATCCTCGTACATATTGTCATACACCGCCGCAGTGAATGCAATAGCGGGTATTCTCTTATCCAGCTTCCTCACCTGCTGCACAAGCTCCTTCCCGTCCATCAATGGCATTTCCAGATCAACCAGCATCAGATCATAAGCGCGCTGCTGGAATAGCTCCCAGGCGACCTTGCCGTTCTCCGCCTTGTCGACGCTCGCACCCCAGCCATCCAGGAACCTCGACGCGATCTTCATATTCACCGCATTGTCCTCCACTAACAGGATCCTTACGCCATGCAGCTTCTGCAACCCGAGCAGCGTGTCCTTGGTCACGATGATCACCTGCTGATCGAAAGGCAGACGAATCGTAAAATAAAATACGCTTCCTTTATCCGGCGCGGACTCGACCCGCAACTCCCCGCCCATTTTCCGCACCAGCTCCTTGCAGATGCTGAGCCCAAGACCCGATCCGCCATATTTCCGCGTAGTCTCCGCATCCGCCTGGGTGAAGCTGTCGAATATCATCCTCTGCTTCTCCGCTGGTATCCCGATCCCTGTATCGATCACGGCAAAATAGATCTCCGCGCCCGATCCGCTCATATCCCCGATCGTGGTCTTCAGGGTGACCGACCCTTTCTCCGTGAATTTTATCGCATTGGACAGCAAATTGAGCAACACCTGTTTCAGACGCATCTCGTCTCCGACCAGTCTGCGTCCGTGGGGTAGGGCACCTACTTCCAGCGCCAGCTGGATGCCCTTTTGCTGCACAGCAGTCGCAAATGAATCGGCCGTCTGCTGCAACATCCTTTCGAGCTCGAAAGTCTCCTGGATAAATTCCAGCTTGCCCTCATCCAGCTTACTGAAATCCAGCACGGCATTCACCAGCTGCAACATGTGCTCCGAAGAATCCTTCAATACCTTGAAATGCTCGCTCTCCTGCAGCATCTCATGATCCTCGATAAGCAAATGCGTCGTGCCGATGATGGCATTCAGCGGCGTCCGCAATTCATGACTCATATTGCTCATGAACCGCGCCCTGGTCGCAGCCGCCTTCTCCGCCCTTTCCTTAGCCTGCAATGTCTCGAATTCGGCGAGTTTCAGCGAGGTGATATCGAGGATATTGATCTTTACAAAATGTTTTTCGGAATATTCGAACGAGACCATACTCACAAAACCATGGAATGAAGGCCGGTTCCTCCGGTAAAAGACCATATCTCCCTGCCAGTCCCCGCTCTCGTTACCCTGCTCTCCAATTACGCCCACCCGACCAGCCATCTTCTCTCCCAATACGTCCAACACCGGATACGCCTCGCGTCTCTTATCGAAAGCCTCCAGCATGAACAGCTCCGCCGCCTTATCATTGTATTGATGGACCCGCGCAAACGCCGGATCCACGACGAACACGGCATCCAGCGAGGTGTTTAGGATCGTATCCGTAAATTTCTGCTCGCTTTTATTCTTCCGCTCCTTGGCATCAAGCAATCGCAAAACGACAAAGAAAAATACAATGACCAGCATGAAGTTGATGATGATGTTCAGAAGCAAATGGTTATTGGCAACCATATCCGTCACCTGCTCGTACGATGCCTGGTAAGGAAAGAACAGGACGATCGCCAGCAGATTCAAAGTAGTCCCGCTGACGAATGTCGTCACTACTAAATTGT
This sequence comes from Puia sp., assembly GCA_036010185.1. GTDB lineage: Bacteria > Bacteroidota > Bacteroidia > Chitinophagales > Chitinophagaceae > Puia. The sequence goes on along the minus strand of DASYSV010000361.1, from coordinate 8,815 downwards.
TCTTTCGCACCCGTAGGAAAAAGATCATGGCCATGATGAAGGGAAACAGGTACAGATAAGCACCCTGCCGCGTCCCTTCCACATAACACAACGAAAAGGAATGGAGATTGACGAAAAGGATGCTCAATACCTTGGGCAATTCGAGCAATCCTCTCAGGTTGAGGACCATGAACCCAAACAGGATGACCATACCGCTTCCCTCGATCAGGGCGCTCTTTTTCATCCCGTCCGCAAAATAATACAGACAGTTAATGAGATTGCAACTCATCGCCAGCACAATAAACGTATTGTGTTTCCAGAATCGTGAGTCAGCGGGAGGAACAGCTTCTGCGAAGGCCGGGCTTTTCGGTTGGGTCAAAAATTGGGTTTTAACTTTAAAAATATAATAAAAATCAGTTATTTGCAACACAATAATTAGAAACCTTTAGCGTCAATGGCAGCCCCTTTATATCTCGAAAAACAGCGCATTACTTCCCTCCTTCCAATGGACGAATGTATTTCCGTCATGGAACAGATGTTCCGCTCACTCGCAAACGGCGACTGCCTCCAACCCCTTCGTTCACTGATGTGGCTCCCCGATCATTCGGGCCTGCTGGGTATGATGCCCGGCTACGCCGCCGCCTCCAACACATCCCATCTCCCGGGCGACCATTCCAACCCTGGCCATCGCGGCAACCCCTCCAACCCCTCCAATCCCTCCAATCCCTCCAACCCCTCCGATCCCTCCAATCCCTCCAACCCGTCCAATCCCTCCAATCCATCCAACCCCCGCAACCCCTCCAACCCCTCCATCCCTTCCATCCTCGGGATCAAAATAATCACCATCTTCCACGCCAACCACTCCCACGGCCTCCCCTCCCACCAGGGTACCGTCATTCTCTTCGACGCCACTAACGGCACCCCCCTCCTCCTGCTCGACGCCGCCGAAATAACCGCCATCCGCACCGCCGCCGCCAGCGCCGTCGCCACCCGCCTCCTTTCGCGACAAAACGCTTCCCGTCTCGCCATCCTCGGCACGGGCGAACAAGCCGAAAAACATATCGAATCGATATCCCTCGTCCGCAACCTCACCGATATCTCCATCTGGGGCCGCAGCCAACCCCACGCCGAAGACCTCGCACGCCGCCTGCGACCGCACTACCAGCTCAATTTCCACGTCGCAACCACCCCGCAGCAGGCCGTCAGAGACGCCGACATCATCTGCACCGTCACCTCCTCCGGGACGCCGGTTCTGGAAGGGGCCACCATACCCGATGGCGCACACATCAATGCCGTAGGCTCCTGCACACCCTCGACACGAGAACTCGACACCGCTGCCGTCCTGCGCTCGCGCCTCTTCACCGATCGCTATGAATCCCTCTTCCGCGAGGCAGGCGAATTCCTCATCCCCAAATCCGAAGGCGTCCTCTCCGAAAACGATGTCCGCGGCGAGATCGGCGAGGTCCTCACCCAAACACGCCCGGGCCGCACAAATCCCGACGAGATCACCCTCTTCAAATCCCTTGGCATCGCCGCCGAAGATCTCTTCGCTGCCCGCCACATCTATGACAAACTCAACGCATAAACATATCCACTCCTTCTCGCACACAACGCCTGATCATATCCTCCCGCCCTCCACCAAATGATTTTCCATCGCTCGCCAAATGGACAGATTTCGTTACATTTATTGCATCTCTAACGAAATCTGCTAGTATATGAACGACCATTCAAACATCAACCGTCGTAGGTTCGTGAAACTGACGACTACGGCCGCCGCCGGCATTACCATCCTTCCCCGCCACGTCCTGGGAGGAAAAAACTACGTCGCCCCCAGCGACATTCTCAACTTCGCCTATGTCGGCACCGGCACCGAGGGTATCCGCGAAATGTTTCCCTTTCTGAGCACGCCGAATGTCCGCGTCGTAGCCATCTGCGACCCTCAAAAAGACGCCATCGGCTATAAGGATTGGTCACCCAATGGGATCAGGAACCAGATCCGCACCATGACGAAAAAAGCCGATTGGGAACCCGGTGGCGACAACACTATCCCCGGCGGCCGGGAATGCGGCAAATCCATCGTAGAGACTTACTACGCCAACAACAATCCCGAATTCAAATACAAGGAATGTAAAGCATATGCCGATTTCCGGCAATTGCTCGACAAAGAAAAAGGCATCGACGCCGTCAAGATTATGACGCCCGATCACCTCCATGGTGTCTTCTGCATGGCAGCGATGAAACGAGGGAAACACGTGATGGTCCACAAGCCGCTCAGTAACCGCCTCCTCGAAGGAAAAAAAGTCATCGAATACGCTCGCAATTCCAAGGTCATCACCCACCTCACTCCTTGGGATGCCAATGGCTCCATGGACCAGGTAATGACATGGATCAATGCCGGTATCATCGGCAATCTCAAGGAGATACACAACTGGACCAACCGTCCCGTATGGCCGCAGTACGACACCCTGCCAACCGATAACTCGCCGATCCCCCCAGGATTCGACTGGGACCTATGGCTCGGCCCCGAGGCACAACGCCCCTATAGCCCCAACTACACGAACATGGTGTTCCGCGGCTGGTACGACTTTGGCGGCGGCTCCATGGCGGACATGGGTCACTATAGTCTCTGGGTCGTCTTCAAAGCCCTCGAGTTGGAAAAACCTATCATGATCGTTCCCAACTATACGCATGTCACCGCCTTCAATGGCGTCACCCCCTTCCAGATCAAAAACGATTTCTCCTTCCCCACCGCCTGCTCGGTTCGCTTCGCCTATCCCGCAAAAGGCTCACGCCCCGCAGTCGATCTCTTCTGGTATGACGGCGGCATCCGCCCGGCCACGCCGGACGAGCTACTGGCACAAAACAAAGAGCTGCAACCCGAAGGGATGATGTTCGTCGGTGACAAGGGCAAGATCCTCGCTGGCTTCCAACTCGAAAACCCTCAAATACTATCAGGCACCCGTATGGAAAGCGCTCCGACCACACCCCGCCGGGACGAGGTCGCCAGGTACACCGTCGCCATCCAGACCTTTTTCGATGCCATAAAAAGCGGCCAGCAATACACGGGCTCCTTCCGCGAAGCTGAAGATATCACGGAGGCCATCAACCTCTATTCAGTCGCCCTGCGTAGCCGCTCCACGCTGAAATACGACGCCGCCAGCCGTACTATCACCAACAATTCCGACGCAAATAAATACCTTTCCCGGGAATACCGCTCGGGCTGGGATCTCGACACGATCTAAAAATAATAGCATGAACCGCCGACAATTCACAAAAACCGCGATAAGCTCCGCAGCCGCACTGACCTTCTACCGGACTATCGCCCTCGCTGCATCAAAATATATGAACATCCCCCTCGGCTTCCAGTCCTGGAGTGTCAAGGACAGGCTGGGAAAGGATTTTTCGGGCACGCTCAAAACAATGGCTGACATGGGGTACAAGCTGATCGAGCTTTGTTCGCCCGCCGGCTATAAAGACAGCGGTTTCGGATTCCTGCAGGGCATGCCGGCAGCCAATATCAAACGCACCATCGAAGACGCCGGTCTCCACTGTCCAAGCTGCCATTTCGGTTTCGCCGAGCTTACCGATCACATCGACGAAAGCATCGCCTTCGCCAAAGCCATAGGTATGAGCCAGATGGTCTGCAGCTCTTTCGGGATCCCTAAGACCGGCACCATCCCACAGTGGCAGGCCGCGGTCGACAAGCTGAATACCGCCGCCGAAAAGATCAGGGCGGCAGGCATGCAGACAGGCTACCACAATCATGAGGGAGAATTTGCCACGGTCGATGGCCAGCTCATCTACGATGTGATCATGGCCCGATTCGACTCCAGGCTGGTAAAAATGCAATTCCAGACAGAAGTGATCAACCTCGGCTACAAGGCCTCGACGTATTTCACGAAATACCCCGGCCGTTTCATTTCTTCACATCTGTCGGATTGGACAGCCGATAAAAAGGAAGTGCCCATAGGCAAGGGCATCATCGACTGGAAGGAATTCTTCAAAGCCGCCAAAACAGGAGGCGTCAAAAATTTCTTTGTCGAGATGGACTTTCAAAACTTTAAAGATAGTGCTGTATACGTGAAGGGGCTTTAGCCCCTTCACTATCACCCGGCTGTGCTACAACGTCTTGATCGCGGCAACCATCTTGTCGGCCTCCGGCTGGTCGAAATTGGTCGTCGTCCCGTCGCTGCATTGCAGGGTATACCAGATCGTACCTTTACCTTTTTCGCCCTCTTTCCTGACGTCCATCCGCTTGATGAAATAGTCTTTGAATTTGGCCGTGGTACCGGTACTGTTGTTCTTTAACGCCGTCAGCGCCTGCATGAAGTATCTCAATTGTGAAAGGTCGCCGAATTTGAGCGTCGACATATTCACTTCTTCAGTCTCCTGCTGATCGCGGAAAGCCAGCAAATAAGAAGTGTCGGAATCTTTGACTACCCGCTGCAGATCCAGCGGCCATTTGCCCGTACGCGGGTCCATCAGGCTGACAGTAGACGTGTTCGTGAGAACGAACTGTGCACTGGCAAATGCAGGTATGAACAAGGATAAAATGATTAGCTTCTTCATAGTGGATACAGTAGTTTTAATTGAGTATAACGATTAAATACATTCTTTAGTACGTCCCGCGGCGGCTTTCACATTCCTTAAACAGATCACCATTCTTTGATAGCTTTGCTTATAATATCCGCTTCCGGTTGACGAAAAATTGTCTGCCCATAATCGGCTCGAAGGATATAATAAGTTCCCTCGAACTTCTTATCGGACCGCGTGATCGAATAATCCTTATAACGCGCACAATCCCCGTTGTTGCCTTTCTTCAATGCAGACAGACCCTGATCGAAATACCGAAGTTGGGTGACATCGGCAAAATCCAACGTATCCAATACATTTTCAATTGTCTCCGACTGATCCCTAAAAATTAGTGAAAAATTGACGCCCGGTCTGTCCGTCGTCCGCTCAAGATGGATAGGCCATTGTCCCGAACGGATTTCCACCGAATCCGGCGGCCTTACTGCCGTCCAGGAATAGATCAAGGCAGCGACCGGCAGAGTTAATAGGCTGAGAAACAGATTTTTCATACAGTATATGGGACTAAAACGTCTCTAACGGAACAAATAGTGTGCCCATATTAATCCATTCCTTACCTCCCCGGGGTAATAAAAATATTTCTGAATTCTATAGGACCATGGTCACCTTGCAGGTATATCGGCCCCGGTTCGCCCTCATTGCTGTCCAATGCTCCGCCCGTTATCCCCGGTATCTCTCCACGACACATCACCGTCTTCCCATTGAAAACGATCGTCACGAGTCTGCCCACCAATGTTACATCATAACTCTGCCACTCATCCGCAGGTTTCGCCGCCTGTTCCACCGGACCGAGAAAACCATAGATCGCCCCAACCACATCGTTCGGAGGCTCCTGCCCGTCCTCCAGGCTCTCGATCTGCAATTCATAACGGCCCCGCAGATATACGCCGCTGTTGCCGTCCTTCGGACAACGGAACTCTATATGCAATTTGAAATCCCTGAATTTCTCATCGGTCACCAGGTTACTCCCTCCTTTTTGATTCTTCAAAACGCCGCCCTCCGCGACCCACTGGTTGTCATTCCCCATCGCATGCCACCCCTTCAGGTCCTTCCCGTCGAAAAGGACGATAGGTTTCCCCCATGCCGGCTCCGCACTATGTTTCAATGCCGGCGCGCGATGACCCGTCCACGAATATTGCTTACCGTTAGGTTGCGTCAGCGTGCCCGAAAGACTATCGCCCCTCAGTGTCCCTTCGACACTAAGGTCCTGTTCTTCATTCTCCCACTGCGGCGGGATCGAAAAGCTCATTTTCCCGTTCGCCCAATTGATCCGGGCGATCGGCCTCGCACTTCCACCACCCGACACATAGCGACCCACCAGCCTTCTGCCACCCGAGGTGATGATCTCCATCCAGGACGGCACTTCCCTTCCCGGCGTATGTACGACGATATCCCATCGCCCGACCACCGGCGCCACCGACCCTTCCTGCGCATCGGCGCCAATGCCGCACATCGCTGCGATCGTAAAAACCAATATTGTCCTTCTCATATGCATCGCTTTTCAGGCAATATAAGGCAATTTTCGCCTAATTTTACAGCGGCATTTAAAAGTCGACAAGATGAAACTCTCCAATAATAAGATCCTGATCACCGGCGGCGCATCCGGCATCGGCCGTGGGATGGCAGAACGTTTCCTGAAAGAAGGCAATACCGTCATCATATGCGGAAGAAGGCCTCAGCCCCTCGACGAAATGGCTGAGCAGCATCCCGGTCTTATCATCAGACAATGCGATCTGGAGATCCCTTCCGAAAGAGAGGACCTGTATTATTGGATCGCCAAACAACATCCCGACACCAACGTCCTCGTCAATAATGCCGGCATCCAAAACTGGATGTCCATTGACGACAAAGATTTCTTTCAGCGCGCCCATCAGGAGATCGTCATCAACATCGAGGCTCCCCTCCATCTGACGGCCCTGTTCCTCGGTCTTCAGACGCTGACTACGGTCATGAACGTCACCTCCGGTCTCTCCTTCACTCCGCTGACGAAGGCCCCGGTCTATTCCGCGACGAAAGCCTTTTTCCATTCCTTTACTCTTTCCCTCCGGCATCTCCTGAGATCCCGCAACATCGAAGTCATTGAGATCGTTCCACCCGCCCTCAACACCGATCTCGGCGGCATAGGCATCCACAGCGAATTTCCTCCCGTCTCCGATTTCATCGAGGCCATCTTCGCACAGCTGGCGGACGGCAAACAACAGCTCACCTTCGGGTTCAGCGAAGCCATGACCAAGGCCGGCCCCGACCAGCTCGCGGAGGCCTTCGGGCGTATGAATCCATAAGCTGCGGCGCCTCTGATCCCTCGCGGGCTTCTTCGGCTTCGCGCGCCGGCAATCCCGAGCCGTTCATCGCGGGCTTCCACGGCAACTCTGTCCCAGCGCACATTCCCTGCGCCCGGCCATTACCTCCCCCTGATCTCCTTCAACAAATCCTTCAAAACCGGCTGCCCCTCCAACCGCTGATCCATCCTCACCCGCGTCCTCTCCGACATGAACCAATTCATCGGATACACGCCTTCCGTATCCACCAGCATACCCGTCTTAACATCCTTCGGCCACTCGAATACCTCCTTATACAGCGAGATCCGATGATGATCCGCCACGATCCCCAGCGCGCCCAGCTCTTTGATAAAATGATACAACCGCATATCGTTGACCGTCGTTTGCATGTCATACGCTCCTACGATGGTGATCAATGGAGAGAACAGATCGTTATTAATCGGCTTCACCGGCTGAAATTGCGTTGGCGCCGGCCCCACGGGACTATTCACGATATGCAATACCCGAAACCGCACTTTCCGCAACTGCTGAAACAGCCGCCCATGATTCAGGCTGTCCTTCCGGACGATATCGATTATCCCCTGTATCAATTCCTGTACTACTCCCGCTCCGGAGTTATCGAAATAGCCGCCATCGACAAAATAATTGTTGTCGATATTTCCGGCCGGGCTCAGATAGGGGAAACGCGCTCCCAGGATGGCCCCCGATGCAAGACTGATATCCTTGCCGGTGTCCAGCAGAGTCAGCACGTCCAACCTCCGGTTGAACAAGTTGGAATCCAGCCGCAGATTGGTGACCACACCGGGATTCCCGTCCTGCATTCGCGTGGTATTGACGAACAGCAAGGGCATCGCCAACCTCCTGTTCTCATCGAGAGCCCTGAACCCGGAAAAAGGTGCAGAAAATGGTACGGCGTAATTCGTGGTATCCAATTCCTTCGAAGACCACTCCAATGATTCTTCCAATGCCCTGCCCCTGTCCCGCGTGCTGCTGAAATGCGTGATGTAGTTGAGATAGTCCGGGCCCAGCATCCGGGCGACCGTATAAGTAAAGAAGTCCTGTTGCAAAAAGCTCCTCGCGCTTCGGACATACGACCCCGTATCCAACCGGCGCTTGTCGCGCAACATCGAAAAGAAAGTCGCAACCCCGACGCCTCCGCCCGACGTCCCCGACAAACAAAAAATATGATCCGAAAATCTCCCATACCCCGTCCCGACCGCACCGGCCGGCCCACCACCATCGTTCCCGGGCGAGCCGCCCTCGCCCGCCTGTCCGCCTCTGCCACTCCCCGATGAGCCGCCACCTCCCGCCCCCGGACCGCCCGCACCGGCCCCCTCGCCCGCCCCCGGACCGCCCGTTCCTCCGCCCCCGGGGAGCCCCTTCGCCCACGCCACCGTGGAATCCTCCAAACTCCCCAATATCGACGCCGTCCAGTATCCCGACCGCGATGCCCCTCCATTCGAAAGGATAAAATAGGCATCATACAACCCATGGGTCGTATCCCCCGCCGGAACCCTGGCATCCAGCCACGCCCGGAGATAGGTCTCCAGATCGGGCCGGTCCGCATATCCATTGCCCGTAGCATCCTTCAATACAATCGTCTTCACGTTATGCGTCTCCTTCAATCCCATCACAAACGCCAGAGCGAACAACAGGAAATGAAAATTGACGCGATACCGGACAGAAAATCCCGTGATCAGATCGGCAAGCCCCAGCAACACTCCGAATGCCAGGATCAGGAAAGGAAAAGGTCCCGCACCCTTGGCAAACCCCAGGCTGAAAATGGCAGCGGAATAAAAGATCACGCCTATCGCACCGATTATATTGAACCAACCGAAATAACTGCTTTCCGCTTCCGGTATACAGAAATATTTCATCACACCGGCCCAAATGGTTTTCGGCGGCGCAACCCCCTCGACGCCCGCTACGATCTTTTTCTGCACTTCCGCCCGATGCAAATGACTATA
>DASYSV010000356.1:0-6642 GCA_036010185.1 Puia sp. | reverse complement strand
TCAATATGAAGTAGGCGGCTTCGATACGCACAATCCCCCGACGGGCGCAAATATATGGAACTGGTCTCCCACTGGTTACTATCTCAGAAAATGGAGCGATGCTACGATCGATCCGCTAAAGGTACTCCAGTCGACGCCTTGGCGGTATATCCGGTATACCGAAGTATTGCTCAACTATGCCGAAGCCAGCCTCGGCCTGGGCGATGCCGCCACCGCAAAGACCTATATCAACATGATCAGGACAAGGGCAGGCATGCCGAATATCGCCACCGCTACCATGGCCAGTCTGCAGCACGAGCGGAAAATAGAATTGGCGTTCGAAGAATTACGCTATTTCGATATCCGCCGGTGGATGATATGCGATCCGGCAGTATATGGACAAAAAGCCGGCTTCAGCAACGTATGGGCTATTCATATCTTCTATCCCTACAATGGCTCTACAGCCTACGGATCGAGTACACCTGTGTACACACCCGTTGCGGACGTCAGCGGAGCAGGCAATTATGCCAACCTGGACTATTCCGGCGGCAGGGCATGGAACCCCAAATATTATTTCCTGCCGATCGCCTACGATGAAATGAATAAAAATCTAAAATTGATTCAAAACCCGTTTTACTAAGTACACAAGCAATCGTAAGCAAGGCTCGCTGTATCTACAGGGGGCCTTTATTTTACCGATCAGCTATTCCACCCGCATTTTTCGGGATGATGAAAATCCGCTAAGTATGAACAAGATTTGTGCTATACTTTTTGTTTTTGCTATGGCGTCCGCCACCCGTGGCCATGCACAGCAGCAACACAGTTTCGCCCTGGGAAAGAACGCTTTTCTCCTCGATGACAAACCTTTCCAGATGATCTGCGGGGAAATGCACTATTCGCGTATCCCGCGGGAGGCATGGCGTCAGCGAATGAAAATGGCCAGGGCGATGGGCTTGAATACGATCGGCACCTATGTGTTTTGGAATATACAGGAGCCGGAAAAGGGGAAATTCGACTTTTCAGGGAATAACGACATCGCCGCATTCGTGCGAACCGCCCGGGAAGAAGGCCTGTGGGTAGTGCTGAGGCCCTCACCGTATGTTTGCGCCGAATGGGAATTTGGCGGATATCCTTACTGGCTCCAAAACGAAAAAGGCCTTGTCGTTCGCAGCAAGGAAAAGAGCTACCTGGCCGAATACAGACGTTATCTGCTGGCGTTGGGTAAACAGCTCGCACCGATGCAGGTCAACCACGGCGGGAACATCCTGATGATCCAGGTAGAGAATGAATACGGCTCCTACGGCGACAACAAGGAATATTTGGAAATAAACCGGAGAATATTCCAGGAAGCTGGCTTCGATGGCCTGCTCTATACCTGCGATCAGGCTAATGACCTGGCAAAAGGCTATTTACCCGGATTGCTTCCGGCCGTAAATGGCATAGACGACCCGCAAAAGATTAAACAGCTGGTTAGAAAATACAACAATGGCAATGGCCCTTATTATGTCGCTGAATGGTATCCTGCCTGGTTTGACTGGTGGGGCACGGCCCATCACATCGTTCCCCCCGAAAAATACGCTGCTGTGCTGGACAACCTGCTCTCTGCCGGCATTTCCGTAAACATGTACATGTTCCATGGCGGTACTACGAGGGGCTTTATGAACGGGGCCAATTACAACAATAAGAACCCCTATGAACCGCAGATCAGCAGTTATGACTACGATGCTCCGTTGGATGAGGCAGGTAACCCGACCCCGAAATTCATGGCTTTCCGTTCCGTGATCCAAAAACATCTGCCCCCGGGAGAGACGCTGCCCGACGTTCCCGCCCCCAAACCCGTCGTATCCATCGATGAGATCCATTTCACCGAAGCGACCAGCATCTTCAGCATCCTTTCGACGCCTCGGGTAAGCCGCGACCTTCTCACCTTTGAAGACCTCCATCAGGCCTATGGGTTTGTTTTGTACAGGACGACGGTGAACGGAGGGGGGAAGGCCAAATTGGTATTGAAAGGCCTACGCGATTATGCTTTGGTATTCATAGACGGGAAGCGGACATCCGTCCTCGACAGACGGCACAACGACAGCAGCAGTAACGTAGATCTGCCCCCCGGCAGGGTCACGCTCGATATTCTGGTGGAAAATCTTGGCCGGATAAATTTTGGTCCTTATCTTTTGAAAAATAAAAAAGGCATTACCAGGGAAGTACTGCTTAACGGTCAGGAGCTAAAGGACTGGCAAATGTTTTCACTGCCGTTCAACGATATCAATACCATCCGCCGAACTTCCGCCGCCGGCAGGTATACACAGGCCCCCGTTATTCGCAGAGGCTCCTTCCATCTCGACGGGGTAGGCGATGCTTATCTTGACATGAGTAAATGGGGCAAAGGCATTGTTTGGGTCAACGGATATAATCTTGGCAGGTATTGGAATGTCGGCCCTCAACAGACACTATATGTTCCGGCTGAATGGCTGAAGCCGGGCAATAATGAGATCGTCGTGCTGGAATTGATAAAGCCGGAACAGGACGTTCTAAGGGGCATTGGAAAGCCGTTGCTTAGCCAATTGCAGGAAAAAGAACCTTTGGGTGATTCAAATTAGATCAATCACATTCGTTTTGTTCGTTGCCGGCATCCTGTCCTGCAACCGGACCCATCTGTTCGAAAGGATATCCTCCTCACATTCCGGGATTACTTTTAATAATAAGATCGTCGAGAACGATAGTATCAACCCGCTGTCTGTCGTCAATATCTATAGCGGCGGCGGTGTCGGCATCGGGGATTTCAACAACGATGGCCTGCCGGACATCGTGCTGACGGGCGGGATGGTCCCCAGCAAACTGTATCTCAACAAGGGCAATTTCAAATTCGATGACATTACGGCAAAGGCCGGAGTAGAGGGAATGGGACGATGGGCAAGAGGCGTCTCCGTAGTCGATATCAACAACGACGGGTTATTGGATATCTATGTTTGCAATACGCTCTATAAAGACCCGCTCAGGAGAAGAAATATCCTCTACATCAATCTCGGACCCGATAAGAACGGGATTCCCCATTTTAAAGACATGGCCGCCGAATACGGCCTCGATATCGATGTCCAATCGACCATGGCCAGCTTTTTCGACTATGATAATGATGGCGATCTCGACATGTACCTGACCGTTAATGAAGCATCCGGCGGGTACGAGTCTTCCGTTTTTATCGGGCAGGACCAGCCGACAGGAGGAGCCAACCGTGGGAGACTTTATAGAAATGATATGGATCCCCGTCTTGGCCACCCTGTTTTTCATGACGTTACTGACGAGGCCGGGATCAAATTCGAAGGTTACGGACACGCCGCAACCATCTGCGATATCAATAACGATGGATGGAAGGATATCTATGTATCCGACGATTTCATTTCGAACGATATTCTTTACATCAATAACCATGACGGCACCTTTTCCAACAGGACGAAAGAATATTTCAAACATACGTCCTATAACAGCATGGGACAGGACGTGGTAGACATCAACAACGACGGCCTTCCTGACGTAGTAGAGCTCGACATGAGCGCGGAGGATAATTATCGGAAAAAAATGATGGCCAGTGCCAACAACACCAACACCTATCAGAATTTCGAAAATTACGGTTATCAGTATCAATATGTCCGGAATACCCTGCAACTGAACCAGGGGCCCTCGGTAGGGCAGAATGACTCCATCGGCATTCCCGCCTTCAGTGAGGTCGGCTTTATGAGCGGGATGTCCCAGACGGACTGGAGCTGGACTCCGCTGGTGATCGACTTTGACAATGACGGTTACCGCGACCTGGTCATCACCAACGGCTTTCCCAGAGACTGGTCCGATCACGATTTTATCGCCTACCGGCAACAGACCGGCGCCTTCACCGGCAACGCGCTTCCCCAAAAATCCGGCGGTCTCGTAAGCAATATGAAGCTACTCGACATGATCCCCCAGGTAAAATTGCACAACTATGCTTTTCGAAATGACGGCGCCGCGGGCTTCGCCGACGTCTCCGATAGCTGGGGTCTCGGGTTGCCCACCTTTTCCAACGGGGCAGCCTACGCCGATCTCGACAACGACGGCGCCATGGATATGGTCATCAACAATATCGACGATGAGGCATTGCTATACCGCAACACCTCCAGGGATAAGAACAAGGATTCCACACATTTTTTGAATATCCGGTTCAAAGGCGGAAAACAGAATATAAATGGCATCGGAGCCACCGCCAATATCTTTTACGATCATGGCAAACAACAGGTGTATGATAATAACCCCTACCGCGGGTATCTGTCGTCCGTCCAATGCATGGGACATTTCGGATTGGGGAAAATTACCCGCATTGATTCGGTCCTCATCAAATGGGCAAACGGTCGCCAACAAACGATAAAGGACATACGGGCGGATCAAACTATCGACGTCACCATCGCCGACGCAAAAGAAACACACTCCTACACCCCGCCAAAGATCGATCCCCTGTTCACCGAAGTGACCGCCGAAGCCGGGATCAACTATATCCACAAAGACATCCCGTATATCGATTTCACTATCCAGGCATTGTTGCCGCACAAACTATCGGAGTATAACCCTGCTCTCGCAGCCACGGATGTCAACGGCGACGGTCTCGATGACCTCGTCATCGGCGGTAACCCTGCCGATCCGGCAAAACTTTTATTGCAGCAACCCGACGGAAAATTCATTCGGAAGGACCTGGCCCCTGATCAGGCTAAAGATGAAGGAATCCTCGTATTCGATGCCAACGGCGATGGGAAACCCGATTTGTATTTAGCAAGAGGCGGTTATGGAGCCGCCTACGACAGCGTTCATTATCAGGATAAATTGTATATCAACGACGGCCGGGGAAATTTCACCGAAGAGCCGGCCGCCTTGCCCATCAATCACACCAGCAAACTCTGCGTAAGGGCGTTCGACTATAACAACGACGGCAAATTGGATCTGTTCGTATCCGGCCGCGTCATGCCCGGCGGGTATCCAAAGCCTGTCAGCAGTTTTATTTTCCGCAACGCCTCCCGGAATGGTCGTGCAAAATTCACCGATGTCACCACGGAGGTAGCGCCCGAATTGAAGAACATAGGAATGGTCTGCGACGCACTGTTTACCGATTTCGATAATGACGGGGCGACGGATCTTATTGTCGTCGGGGAATGGATGCCGGTGACGTTCTTTAAAAATGTGAACGGGAAATTCCGGAACGTCACCAACGCTTCGGGTATCGCCGGTCGGACCGGTTGGTGGAATAGCATCGTCGCGGGTGACTTCAGACATACGGGACGGATGGATTACGTGATCGGCAATGTAGGTTTAAACACTTATTATAAAGGGAATGAGGAATTTCCTGCTTATATTACAGCAAAGGATTTTGATAATAACGGCGCCTTTATCGCGCTTACCTCTCTCTATCTTCCCGACATACAGGGCAGGAGGAAGGAGTTTCCGGCTTTCGGACGTGATGACATTGCCAGACAGTACCCCGGTATCAAGAAGAGATTCGCTACGTACAAACCCTTTGCGTTGGCGACCATGGACGACATCCTTACCCCCGACCAACGCCGCGGAGCCCTGCGCCTGAAGGCCAACACGTTCGAATCCTGCTATTTGCGGAATGACGGTTCGGGCAAATTCACCCTGATCCCCTTGCCGCGGGAGGCCCAGGTGTCGGTCATAAACGCCATGGTCGTGGACGATTTCGACGGCGACGGCAACCTGGACATCCTGATGAATGGGAATGACTATGGAACCGAAGTGTCTACCGGCCGCTACGATGCCCTGAACGGGTTGCTGTTAAAAGGAGATGGGAATGGAAAGTTCTTCCCTCAATCGATCCGGGAAAGCGGGATATGCATTCCGCACGACGGTAAGGCGCTGGTAAAATTGGTCGGTGCGTCCGGCGATTACCTGGTTGCGGCGAGCCAGCATCAGGACGCGTTGAAACTTTATCGATTGAAACGAAAGGTGAAAGCCATCAGGATCGACCCGGATGAGATTAGCGCGGTCGTCATCGGCAAAGACGGCAGGAGCCGTAAAGAAGAGTTTTATTACGGGAACTCTTTTTTGTCCCAGTCCTCCCGGTTTATGTTGATCGACAGCACTGTCCGATCCGTAACGATCAGAAATGCAAGAGGAAATAGTAGAATACTAAAATGAAATGGGCCATCTATAGCTGTTTCTTTTTTTTCGCGGGGCATTGTTTCGCTACCGACAGCCTTTCCGTGCGGTATCTGGGCATCGACCAGGGCCTTTCGAACAATGCCGTAACCTGTATCTATAAGGATCACAACGGTTTTATGTGGTTCGGGACCTATGACGGGTTGAACCGGTATGACGGTTACGGGTTCCATGTTTTCAGGAATATAATAGGAGATTCCGCCTCTCTTTTGGATAACCATGTCTATTGTATCAACTCCGATAATGAGAACAGGATCTGGATAGGAGGTGTAAAGGGTGCGAGCGTTTATGATCCGGGCCGGTCTGCATTCTTCACGCCCCGGTTCAGACAGGCGGCACAAACCGTCCCCTTGTTCGACGACGCCTTGTCGGTAAAGAATGCTGCGGGTACGATGTTGGTCGGCACATCGCATGATGGGCTCATTGTTTTTAGGGATGGCAGCACGACAGGCAAACAAATTGCGCTTCCGGGAG
>DASYSV010000319.1:0-4613 GCA_036010185.1 Puia sp. | reverse complement strand
TCCTGTTGAGCCTGTTCTCGCTGCTGCTGGCGCTGGGTGTCGCCGCCGCCTTGCTGCCCCTGTTCAACGATCTGGCAGGTAAGCAGCTCCATGCGACCACCCTGTTCTCCGGGCGCCTGCTCCCGGTGCTGATAGCGCTGGTGGTCATCGTGGGCTGCCTGGCCGGCAGTTACCCTGCTTTTTATCTCTCGTCCTTCCAGCCGATACACGTGCTTAAAGGAAAGATCGCAGCCGGCTTCCGAAGCAGCTGGCTCCGCAGCAGCCTGGTCGTTTTCCAATTCTTCATCTCCATCGGACTCATCGTCAGCACGATCGTCATCTATCGCCAGCTCAGCTATATCCGCAGCAGGTCCATCGGTTTCAACCGCGACCATGTGCTCATCATACACCATGCCTATTTGATGGGCGACCCGGTAAAAACATTCCGCGGAGATATATCCCGCTTGTCCGGCGTCACCGACGCGACGCTTAGCGGAGATCTGCCCACCGACGGGGGCGGCTATAATCAGAATGGCTGGTTCCGCGACGCCTCGCTGGACGCCAAACGCGTGATCGTCCTGACCAGCCTTTCGGCGGATCAACACTACATCCCCACGCTGGACATGCGAATGGCGAAGGGCAGGAATTTCGCGCCGGACACCTATCCGACCGACTCCACCGGCATCATCCTCAATGAAGCCGCCGTACAACTGCTGGGATTGAAACAACCCCTTGGCGCCCTACTCTACCGGCCCACGGATAGCCTCAAAGGCAGTATTGCTTTGCATGTCATCGGCGTGGTAAAGGATTTTAACTTTAGCAGCATGCACCAGAAAGTGGGACCCCTGGTCATTAGCCTGGGCGACAACCGGGGCAGTATGGCCATTCGTTTACGCGCCGGCGACCCTTCGGGCATCGTCCGCCAGGTGGAGACCAAATGGGCGAGCATGGCGCAGGGCGTGCCGTTCAACTATACCTTCATGGACAATGATTTCAACAACCTGTATCATGCCGAACAGCAGACGGGACAGGTCTTCATCACTTTTGCCGTTTTCGCTATCCTCATCGCCTGTCTGGGCCTCTTCGGTCTGGTGACCTATGCAGCCGAACAACGCGTAAAAGAAATAGGTATCCGTAAAGTGCTGGGAGCCCGCGTGGGCGGGATCGTGACGCTTTTGAGCAAAGATTTCGCCCGGCTTGTCCTCATCGCATCGCTGATCGCCTTCCCCGTGGCCTGGTGGGCCATGGAAAAATGGCTGCAAAGCTTTGCCTATCGTGTCGGCATCAGCTGGTGGATCTTCGTGGTCGCCGGCTTACTGGCGATCCTGATCGCGCTGGTGACCGTTAGCTTTCAGACCATCCGCGCCGCCGTTGCTAACCCCGTCCGAAGCCTCCGGTCGGAATGATCGCGAAGGGCCGGCACAAGCTTCCGAATGATCGCGAAGGGCCGCTGGCATCCCCATTGCATAGTACCCCGGGATGAGAATCGCATGCACCCTTACCATTGCCCTATTCCTCCTGGCCGGAACCGCCGCGAACGGCCAGGGTCATCATGCGAAAAAGGAAGAGCATAAATCGCATATCGAGTACTCACTCGACACGGTGATGCAAAAAATCGACGATCTCTACGAGACGCTCAACAACATCAACATCTTTCAGCAAAAACATTTCGATACCGCCAACATCCGCCACCAGCTGTCGGGCATTAACACCACCCTGGATCGGATCCGCGATAATCTCGTCTCCAATGCCGTCACCGAATACAAAAGGGTACTCCTGGATGAATACGTGCTGAAAGATATCCGCAACCAGCTGCAGCTCTGGCGAAACGAGCTGTTCCAGTACAATAACAACCTGGTGAAGATGAACGCGGAGATTGCCGCCTTTACAAAAGACTCGGTTCTCCAGCAGCTGATCACGGACAGCATTTACCGCGAAATGTACCTCGATGAACTGGCGCAATTGCGCCAAAAATGGAGGGCCGCCCGCAAAAATACCGACACCAGCCTGGTACGCGTGAACGCACTTCAATCGGCCATTTCCAAACCCTGGTTCGCGACCCTCGATCTGATCGCGCAGGTCACGATCATCAAAGGCCAGATCGCCGGCGTACTTTTTAAAAAGGAATATCCCTATATCTGGGAAGGGGACATCGCTTCGGGCGATCAATTCAGCAACCTGACCGCCCGATCCTTCCGCTCCGAAAGTGGTCTCGCGGATTATTTCTGGACGCGCAACTGGGGATACTATTTATACGCCCTCGTCATCGGACTTCTGTTCTTTTATTGGGTATGGAACAATTTCCGACGTGTCAGGACGGAGGAGAAAGGTCCGGAAGCCTTACAGGAGCTGCATCTCTATTATCTCCGGCCCCTGCCCGTGCTGTCCGCCCTCGTTATCATCCTTACGATCCTTCCGTTCTTCAATTTCAATGCGCCTACCTCCTTTACACAGCTGGGACAGTTGGTCCTTGTGATCGTAGTGAGTATACTTTTCTGGCTGCAATGGCCGCGCCGATTGTTCCGGTACTGGATCTATATCGTGGTGTTCTATATCCTGTTCGTCGGCACCGGGGCGGCGCTCGTCCCGAAATTGGGCGCCAGGATATGGCTGCTGGCCCTCAGCGTCGGCTCGATCTTCCTGGTCAGGAATTCGCTTCGCCAAATACGCGGCATGTTTCCTTATCCCCGTGTGATGCGCATCGCCTGGTGGATATTCCTGCTATTGGATATGCTCTCCGTCCTCAGCAATATACTCGGCCGACTCAGTCTCTCGAAGATATTCGTCACTACTGCGATCTTCAGCCTCGTGCAGATCATTCTGCTCTCCGTCTTCGTGGATTGCATTGTCGAGGCCTTACGGCTCCAGACCGTGGAAAGCCGGCTGCGTCAGCAAAAGGAACAGGCCAGGGCTACCAATCAGGCCGCCTTGTTCGGCAAGATGGAAACCAGCGTCTACAGGCTTTTGGCGTTGATCGCTTTTCTCACCTGGGCGATGGCCTTCACGATCAATTTGAATATCTACGATCCGGCATATGCATTGGCGGTACGGATATGGGATCATACCGTAAAGCTGGGTTCGGTTTCCTTCCGTGTCGGCAATGTGCTTCTGTTCATATTCGTGCTTTACGTGTCCAACCAGCTGCAGAAATATATCGGCTTCCTCTACGGTACCAGCGACGGCGGGCAGGCTCAACCGGGTCATAAAGGATCCCGTCTCGTAATGTTCCGGCTTATTCTCATCATCGCCGGCTTCATGCTTGCGATAGTCGCATCCGGCTTGCCGATCGATCGCATTACCATCGTGCTGGGCGCCCTCGGCGTAGGCATCGGTCTCGGGTTGCAGAACATCGTCAACAACCTCGTTTCGGGCATCATCCTTATCTTCGAGCGGCCCTTCCAGATCGGGGATTATATCGAGCTCAACGGAAAGAAAGGCGTCGTTCGCGACATCGGTATCCGGTCCAGCAAAATGATGACCGAGAACGGCACCGAGATCATAATGCCCAATGGCGACCTTCTCAGCGGAGAGGTCATCAACTGGACGATCCGCAACAACCAGATAAGGATCGAGATACCCATGACGGTGGAAGGGGGCCATCCCTTCGAGGAGATATCCGGCATCATTACGGAAGCGCTGAAAGAGCATTCCGATCTAAGCAAGGATGATCAGCCAAGGGTGCTGCTCAATTCCGCCAACGAGAAGGCCACCAGCTTCACCGTACTCCTCTACGTCGGCAATATCGGTCAGATACAAACGATCAAGAGCGAGATCATACGGCTGCTGATCGGGAAGCTGGCGGAGCACCAGATAAAGACGGTGTGATGGCGCGGCGCCGCGACGCTAGATGGCGCGGAAGGCGCGGAAGGCGCGGAAGGCTCGCTATCCATGTTCCTCCGAAAGAAATTTCCCTTCGGGTGTAAACAACAAATCCTTACCCCTGATCTCCACCTCCAGCGTATGCGTTCCCCTGGCGTCGAGACGTTTTCCGGCTTCGCGGATCGTCGTATGGTAATGCTCCTTCACATATTGGCCTACCACCGCCGGCAACTCTTTCACCCGCATGGCATCCACAGCCTCTACGAAGCTGCCGTCCGGTCTGAATTGCACCGAATGATCCTCGCCTGACTTTCCCCCCCAGTTGGCTTCGAAATTTCCCTTTTCCTTTTCCCAGCTGACCCTCGTGGCCTCAGGATATTTTTGCATCAGCGTATTCCTGACGGCAGGAGGAACATCTTTTGTCTTTATGTCCTGGGCATTAGCAACGCTGATCAATAATGGAATGACGAATAGTACTTTCATGGTCGATAGTTTTTGTAAAGCTACACGACATACTGTGTCGATACTGAGAACTTTCTGAAGGTAGGGGTGCCGCCAGTTTATCTACAGGTTTGGACCCGAGTTTGTGCGTCTAACAATACCAGCTATGAATAAAAGAATGCTATTCCTGATGGTGGTGGTGATTTTTTCCTTCGCCCCCCGGATCATTTATGGTCAGCAATATGTTTTTGATAAAAAAATACCCGTCCCGGGCGACGGCGGTTATGATTATATGGCGATCGACGAGGTGAATAACCATCTCTTCGTCTCGCATGGCACCTCTTTCAATGTTATCGATCTGGCTACCGAACAGC
>DASYSV010000313.1:0-3558 GCA_036010185.1 Puia sp. | reverse complement strand
GCGCCGCGCGTAGCGCGGCGCAACTCATTGATTATGAAGGAGCGGAACTGAATGGATGGCTGCAGCCATTTCGTGGATGAGAGAGGCGTCCTTTTCTATGGCGTTCCCTACGACGATGAGGTCGGCTCCTGCCTTGCAATTGCGGTAGGCTTTTTCGGGGTCGCGTATTCCCCCGCCGACTACCAGCGGGACCTCAATATTTTCGGCTACACATGCGATCATTTCTTCGCGGATGGGGGTGCGGGCGCCGCTGCCGGCATCCATATAGATCAGTTTCATACCCAGCATTTCGCCTGCCATGGCAGTGCAGAGGGCGATCTCTTTTTTATCGGCCGGGATCGGGCTGGCATTGCTGATATAAGACACGGTAGTGGGGGCTCCGCCGTCGATGACCATATAGCCGGTGGAAATGATCTCCAGGCCGCTGGTGCGGACGGCCGGGGCCGATATGACATGGGCGCCGATCAGCAGCTCGGGATTGCGGCCCGATATCAGCGAAAGATAGAGGAGACCGTCCGCAAACCGGGAGACCTGTGATGGTGTACCGGGAAAAAGGATGACAGGGATGGAGCAATGGCTACGAACGAGCTGGACCACCTCGTCGAGGTGGTTGGAAATGACCAGGCTACCTCCGACAAATAGGTAGTCCACTCCTGCGCTGACGGCCAGACCTGTCAATTCTTCAATTTTCTCTGCATCCACATGGTCCGGATCGATCAATACAGCCAGCGAGCGCTGCCCTTCTCTTTTTTTGGCCAACAAGGATTCGTAAATTGCTTTCTTCATCTATTGCCGTTGGTGCTACAAAATTGCGAAAAGTTTTCCGCTTTAGGGAGCTAATTCGACGAAAATAAGCAAATTAGGTTATATGGATACAATCGAAGTGATTAACAATCCGGAGCGTGAGCAATTCCAGGTGAATATCGACGGAGAGACCGCGTCTTTGGAATATCGATTTTCGGATGGGGTGCTGGTGTTGATGCATACGGAGGTGCCGGAGAAATCGGGAGGGAAGGGAATCGCTTCGGCTTTGGCGGCATATGCTTTCTCGTATGCGAGGGAGAAGGGGTTGCGGGTGAAGGTATATTGTCCCTTTGTACAGGCTTGGCTGAAGAGGCATCCGGAGGTCGCGGATCTGCTGACGCCGGGCCGGGACTGATGGGGACGTCGATGTGCATAAAAATATTGTCTGAGGCATGTGGGGAAACGGCTAATGCAGGCTCCGCCTGCAACGCGAAAAAATTAACATTCGTTTTCCACGGGTGTGCGTAAGTTGACCGCGGAAATATCAAATTGAAAAAATACTTTCGTTAACCACCGATACCCACCGCAAAAACTATCATCTAAAACAAATCTTCAAGTTTTAAACAGGGACTGACTTATGCCGACAACTACGCCATCTGCGAAGGGCTTACAATTCTCCCGCCGCTTCACCAGGGAAGACACCAATGTGTTTGAACAGTTTGGGTACGACTACCGGACGTCGGTGATCCGGAATCCCAGCGGGGAGGTCGTATTTGAAATGAATAATGTGGAGGTCCCTTCCGGGTGGAGTCAGATCGCTACCGATATCCTTGCGCAGAAATATTTCCGGAAGGCGGGCGTTCCGCAGCCGGACGGTTCGCTGGGTCGTGAGACCTCGGTCAAACAGGTGGCGCATCGCATGGCAAATTGCTGGCGCGTATGGGGCGAGCGGTATGGCTATTTCGATAGTCCGAAGGATGCCCAGGTATTTTATGAGGAGCTGGTTTACAGCATCCTCGACCAGGCCTGTGTGCCCAATTCGCCGCAATGGTTCAATACGGGGCTTCATGAGAGCTATGGCATTACGGGTAAGCCTCAGGGACATTACTATGTAGATCAGGCGGACGGTCAGCTGAAATTGTCGACCTCGGCATATGAAAGACCTCAGCCGCATGCCTGTTTTATATTGAGCGTTGAGGACGACCTTGTCAATGAGGGTGGCCTGATGGATCTTTGGGTACGGGAGGCGCGGATCTTTAAGTATGGTTCGGGTGTCGGAACGAATTTTTCCCATATTCGCGGAGAAGGCGAGAAGCTGAGCGGCGGGGGTACTTCAAGCGGACTCATGAGCTTTCTGAAGATTGGGGATCGCGCCGCAGGCGCGATCAAATCCGGGGGCACCACCCGCAGGGCTGCCAAGATGGTGTGTCTGGACCTGGATCATCCGGAAGTCATGGGGTTCATCAACTGGAAGGTCGAAGAGGAGAAAAAGGTCGCCGCGCTGATCGCGGCCGGCTATCCCAGCGATTATGAAGGCGAGGCCTATCGGACCGTCTCCGGTCAGAATTCGAACAACTCGATCCGTATCCCGAATTCGTTCTTCCATCGTCTCGCCAACGACGAAGACTGGGAACTGAAAGCGCGTCAGGACGGCCGTGTGATGAAACGTGTCCCTTCCCGCGAGGTTTGGAACCAGATAGCCTATGCCGCCTGGCGTTGCGCCGACCCCGGCACGCAATACGATACGACCATCAACGAATGGCATACCTGTCCCTCCGGCGGCCCCATCCGGGCTTCGAATCCCTGCAGTGAGTACATGTTCCTCGACAATACGGCCTGTAACCTCGCATCGGTGAATCTCCGCCGGTTCTACGATGAGACGACCAATACTTTCGATGTTGAAGGTTTCGAATATTCCGTGCGGCTATGGACTACGGTGCTGGAAGTATCGGTGCTGATGGCGCAATTCCCTTCGAAGGAAGTAGCGCAGCTGTCCTACGACTATCGCACACTTGGACTGGGTTACGCCAACTTAGGTTCTATGCTGATGATAATGGGTATCCCTTATGACAGTGAAGAGGCTCGCGGCATCGCCGGGGCCATCACGGCCATGCTCACAGGCGTCTCCTATAAAACATCCGCAGAAATGGCCAGCGTACTCGGTCCCTTCCCCAGATATGAAGCCAACCGCGAGAGCATGCTGCGGGTAATGCGGAATCACCGGCTGGCCGCCTATGACGCCGATGAATATGAAGGGCTGGAGATCAAACCGCAGGGATTGAAGGCCAAATATTGCCCCGACTATTTATTAAAAGCCGCCACCAAGGCATGGGATGAAGCCGTGCAATTGGGAGAAAAATATGGCTATCGCAATGCGCAATCCACCGTTATCGCGCCCACGGGCACTATCGGTCTGGTCATGGATTGCGATACCACCGGTGTGGAACCCGATTTCGCCCTTGTCAAGTTCAAGAAGCTGTCGGGGGGAGGATATTTCAAGATCATCAATCAGTCGGTACCCACGGCGCTGAAGAATCTCCGTTATACCGACAAACAGATCGACGCCATTATCAAATATGCAGTCGGATCGGGGACCTTTGCAGGTGCGCCTTCCGTCAACCACCAGAGCCTGAGCGAAAAAGGGTTCATCGCAGAAGAGATCAAAAAGCTGGATGCGGCCGTAGGCTCGGCCTTCGAGATCGGTTTCGTATTCAATGTACATACGCTCGGCGAAGAGTGTCTGCAGCGGCTGGGTTTCGAGCCTGCACAATATTTCAATTTCGAATGGAGCCTCCTGGAAGCGCTGGGCTTCCC
>DASYSV010000468.1:0-3322 GCA_036010185.1 Puia sp. | reverse complement strand
CGTTCATGGCATCGCATTCGCGCATGAGGTCAATAAAGGGTTCATCAGCGATGGGAGAGGACAGGCCGTGGTCGTTGTCGATCTGAAGACCTTCCAGATCGTGAAGACCATCCCGCTTACGGCGACCGATGAAGATGGGATCATATACGATCCTTCCTCGAAAAAGGTGTTCGTCTTTTGCGGAGATAGCAAGAGTACCTGCGTGATCGATCCCCAAACGCTTACACTGGTAAAAACCATCGATCTGGGCGGTGGTCCCGAATTCGCCGCCGCCGATGGCAAGGGTTTGGTATATAACAATATCGAAGACCTCAGCGTAATGAAGGTCATCGATACGAAGACGATGACGGTGAAGGATACCTGGCAGCTGGCTCCCTGCGGAGGTCCGACGGGTCTTGCTTTCGATGCGACGCACAAGCGATTGTTTACGGGATGCCGCACCAACAAGGGGATGAGTGTCGTGGATGCCACCAGCGGGAAGGTGATTACAACGGTGCCGATCGGCGCCGGAGTAGACGCAGTAGTGTATGATGAGCCAGATCACCTGATCTTTTGCAGCAATGGGGATGCGACTACTACCATCATCAGGCAGGAGTCGGCCGATAAATATTCCGTCGTACAGACCCTCGCTACGCGGACACGCGCCAAGACGATGGCCATGGATCGGCGGACGAAGAAGATCTATCTGAGT
The DNA here is from genome assembly GCA_036010185.1 of Puia sp. Taxonomy (GTDB): domain Bacteria; phylum Bacteroidota; class Bacteroidia; order Chitinophagales; family Chitinophagaceae; genus Puia. Next base: position 2,631 of record DASYSV010000468.1, on the reverse strand, counting down.
GCGCCGGAGTTCGAGCCCGGAACAAGGAAGATCGTGCCGGGCACTTTTGCGGTGTATGTTTATAAACCGGCCTGATCGGTCTGCGGCGACTCGTACCGTCGCCGGGTTCATTAGCTCAAAAGCTATAGTGACAGATCAGCATGAACAGAACGCCCACCGTCAATGGGATCAGATTCCTGCGTGCCAGATCGAAGGGTGATATCCCGGCGATCCTGGCAATGCCGACGGTCACGCCTGCAATAGGAGATGCGCCCCTTCCCATGCTCGAGGCGAACTGCATTGGGAGGATCAGATCTGTGGCTGACTCGTCCAATTTCGCAGCAATTCCGGGGACCAGGGGACCAAAGGAGAAAAATGCGGCATTCCCGCTGCCCATCAGCATCGATGCGAAATAAATGATGATCGTCATCACAATGCCGATGCCTGCTCCGCCGAGCCCCATGCTCATGGAGGCGTAGGTCAGGTTGTCGATGAAACCCAGCGATATCAGCCCGGTGGAAAATATTTCCGCACATACGATCAATGTCACCACCGTGGCAAATATTCCGCCCATGCCTTCCCAGAATACCTGCAGCGAGGCAAACACCTTCTGCAAACTGCGGAGACGGATGCACTCCATGATCATCGCCAATACGAGCGAGATCAGCATGGCCGTGGTGGTGTCCAGGTTGACGCTATCGGGAAAAAGATGCAGGATGGGAGAGAACACGATCAGCAATATCAACGGTAACACCGGCAGTAAGGCATAGATCACCGGAACCTTCAGCGGCGATTCTTCGACGGCCGGTTGCTTTGCCTGTTCCGGCGGGATCTTCCGGTCGTAATACCGGTTCACGAGGAAATAGACCACCATCAACAGCACAGTCATCGGTATGGCCAGCGGCAACTGGTGTTTGATAAAATATTCCACATTATGCATCTCGAGCAGCTGAGCAGCACGGGCGGTATTAGCCGAGGCCGGCCCCATATCGAATATCGTACAAGCCGAGATAACGGCTGCCGCCGAAATCCTGCTGACGCCCAGCGAGACCAGCACCGGGAAGATAGACGCAACGAGCAATAGCCCGAGACCTGCGGCGGAAGGCGTACAGATAAAAAGCACCTGACCGATGGGTATCACCATGGATGCGGCGATATAGGGTGATCTTTTGAAAATGCCGAGAGGCTTCATGGCTACAAGTACCAGGGCGTCGCTGGCGCCGATGGCCTTCATGTATTCCACGAAACCGCCGATGGCCATGATCATCAAACCGATGCCCGCAGTCTTATCCGACAGGGATTCCTGGATGCGTCGGAACAAATCGAAAACGAACAACCCGGAAGGCTCCGACAGCGATGGCACGGGGTAATGAAACACTCCGGCCAGCGCGATCATGATGATGCTCATGAACAATAACACCGCCTGCGGGTTATATTTCCTGACCAATAGCCAGGCGGTGATCGTGATAAATGCGATGCTGAGGATCAGGCCAACGTAATTCATATTCTGAGTTTGAAGATTGCCTGCGCGCTTGCGCTACATGACGGTGAATTGGATCCTGGTTTCGAAGAATTGCACCTTTCCCTTCATGTCGTAACGGTCAAATATGCCGTAGCCATAAATGAGTTCGAAACGCATCACTTTCGACATATACCAGTTTACCATCGGTGTGATCCGCCAGAATTGTCCGCCCTGTATATCCTGATCATTCAGATTGAAAGTGGAAAGGTGTACTACCGCCTCCCATTGACCCCATCCGCCCGCGAATACCGATCTGGGCACCTGCACGAACCCGAACAGGCTGCCGGCCGTGCGATAGGGTCGGCGCCCATGATTGAATAGCCAACCGATCATCACATCTCCGCCGAAAAATCGATGGTTCCGGGCCGTATCCGAGTAGAAACTATGCACCATGGCCTCGGACCCGATCAGCAGGCTGCCCCTGTTATAGTAGATCTCATAACCCAAATGACTCGAGTGGTCCGTTGCAAAATTGCCTGTGTTCAGGATTTGCGGAGTAGGATTGGATTCGGGCCGGGACTTGATGACGAATTTTCCATCGGCGGGTTTGCCATACCGCAGATTGACGGCGATGTGCAGCAATTCATTGTTTTCCTTATTCAGATAGCGCATCCAGCCGACACGAGCGTCGTATTGCCAATGAAAAGTGGAAAAAGCTTGCGTCTTTGAGATCCAGTCGGTGTAGGCTCCCAGATTCCAGAATATCCCGGATTTCGGCAGGTACCCGAAATATTTGATGCCGTCCGCCAGGATCGGAATGGGGTCGAGCGCCATTTGCCGTTCGTTCGTCCATGGCGAATGCCCGTTCATAACTTTCACCATAGAAAACCCCTCTTTCGTCCGACCGATAAAAATGTCGCCTTTCAATTCAGGGACACCGAAGGTTACCCCTGATTCCCTGACCAACCAGGTGTTGAGGTTGCCGTCATACATATAGGCGAATTTCCAGGAGATGGGTCTTTTTGTTTTGAGCACTCCACTTACCAATACCCGGAAATCCCTTACTTTAAAAGTCGGGCCGAGCGAAAACCCCGCCGTGTCCATTTGCTGCCGGAAAGCCTGATCCTGCGAATAGGCCGTAAAGTCGTAGATAAACCCAAGACCGAGCGTACAGGTTGAAAAATTGCCGT
>DASYSV010000287.1:0-3235 GCA_036010185.1 Puia sp. | reverse complement strand
GAGAATTTACGTACGGCTTTGTCGCCGTCCTTCCTCACTTCGGCCAGTATACCCGCGACCGATTCCTCCAGCGACCGGGTATCGAGCACCGGCCTCTTCAACCATCCGCCCGCAGCAGGCGCGGCTGTCTCTCTTATATCGATAACTTCCATATCAGATGATCATTTTTTCAATAGGAACGACCAGGATGCCCTGCGCCCCCGCCTCTTTCAGTTTTTCGATGATGTCCCAAAACTCGTTTTCACTCAGCACGCTGTGAACGCTGCTCCACCCCGCCTCGGCCAGCGGCAATACTGTGGGACTCTTCATCCCCGGCAGCAGCCGAATGATCTCCGGCACCTTTTCATTCGGCGCATTCAGCAAAATGTATTTGTTATTCCGCGCCTTCTTCACCGACCGGATCCGGAATACGAACTTATCCAGCAACAGCCGCTCCTCCTCCCCCATCCGCTCGTTACGGATCAGCACCGCCTGCGACTTCAGCACGGTCTCCACTTCACGAAGTCCATTCATGAACAAGGTGCTCCCGCTGCTGACGAGGTCGACGATCGCATCCGCCAATCCGATACCCGGCGCGATCTCCACGGACCCGCTGATCTCATGTATCTCGGCCCTGATCCCGTTCTTATCGAGGAATTGCCTGACCAGCAACGGATAGGTCGTGGCGATCTTCTTCCCATTCAGGTTCTCCACCCCTTCATAGATCTCGCCGCGCCCAACGGCAACAGACAACCGACATTTTCCAAACCCGAGATACTCCACGATCTCGGCCTTCTTGTTCTTCTCATAAAGGACGTTCTCACCCACGATGCCGATATCCGCCACCGCGTCCTCCACATACTGCGGAATATCGTCATCCCGCAGAAAATAAACCTCCATCGGGAAATTGTCACATTCCGCCTTCAGCTTGTTGACCCCATTCTTCAGGTCGATACCGCAATCTTTCAGCAGCCTGACGCTCTCGTCATAAAGCCTGCCCGATTTTTGAATAGCGATCTTTAATTTGCTCATAAAAAAAATTGGGCTCACCTTGTGGTAAGCCCTTTAGTTTATAGTTTTAGACAAAACTCCACCGGCCTACCCCCAGGATAAGTATGCATGATGGTGATGATGTTGTCTGTTGATCTTCATTTCGCCGCCAAAATTACTCGCCAACCTCCAAAATCCAAAATTTATTTTACATCGCCAGCCGCCGCCCACCCCCTACCCCAACACCGCATTCAACACCAACACCCCCGCCAACCCCGTCATCGACACGATACTCTCCATCAGCGACCACGACCGTATCGTATCCCTGATCGACAGATTGAAATACTCCTTGAACATCCAAAACCCGCTGTCATTGACATGCGAAAAGAAAAGACTCCCTGCGCCGATAGACAGCACCATCAGGTTGGGATCCACATGCATCCGCGTGGTCAAAGGCAGAATGATCCCCGCGGCGGTCAGACCCGCAACCGTCGCCGAACCCAGACACACCCGGATGATCGCCGCCATGAGCCAGCCCAGCACCAGCGGGTGTATCGGCCAGTCCTGAAGGACGACCGCGATCTCCCTGCTCACGCCGCTGTCCGAAAACACCTCTTTCAACGCCCCCGATCCGGCCACGATGAGTAAAATGACGGCGATATCCTTAACTGCCTCCTCATACACCCTCGTGATCTTCGGCATCGACATCCCACAACGAAGACCCAGCGTATAGGTGGCCGTTGCAATGGCCACCAACAGGATCACCGAAGGATCACCCAAAAAGGCGACCACACCCTTCCACTGGTCAGGCACCGTGAAAAGCAACGGGATCAGCGTAGACAACATCAACAAAATAACCGGCAACAGCGCGGTAAAAAGACTATTGAAGATCCCCGGCAGTTTGGCCTCCGGCTTCTCGGCGGCAACCAATCCCGATAAAGGCCTGGCGACGATATGTTTCAACGTCCTTGCATATACCGGTCCGGCCAGGATCACCGCTGGCACCGCTATCGCCATCCCATATAGCAACGTCTTGCCCATATTGGCATGGAACTGTACCACCAGCGCGGATGGCGCCGGATGCGGAGGCAGATAGCCATGCGTCACCGACAACGATGCCAGCATCGGCACGCCAATATATACAGCAGGTAGCTTATACCGGTAGGACACCGAAAAGATCAACGGTATCACCAGCACGAACCCTACGTTATAAAAAAGCGGTATACCGATGACAAAACCCGTCACCATCAGCGCCCACTGCAGGTATCGTACCCCGAATATCCGCATCATGGTCGTGGCGATCCGTTGCGCGGCGCCGCTCTCGGCGACGATCTTCCCCAACATGGCGCCCAGCACGATGACGATCGCCAGCTGCCCCAGCGTATCCCCGATTCCTCTGTAGACCGATCCGGCTATATGGTCGAAAGGAATACCTAATAATAATCCGGTAATGACGGAAACGAACAGGAATGCCAGGAATGCATTCACTTTCACCCAGGAGATGAGGGCTACCAGCAGCAGGATGCCGAAAAGGACAAGCAATAAGTGCATAAAGTATTTATGGGCTTCCAGCCCGTTAATGCGAATCCCTGCTCACTTCCGAACCCGACCCCCCTCGCAAAAAATCCAGATCCGCGCCCAGATGCGACTGCTGCACATGTTCCCGGTAGAGACGAACATACCCCCTATCCGTGCCAGCCACCGCAGGCGGCGCCCAGCCCTTCCTCCGCTGCGCCAATTCCTCCTCCGGCACATCCAAATGAAGCCGACGCCCAGCCACATCCAACTCTATCCAGTCCCCATTCCTTACCAACGCCAGCGTCCCGCCTGTTGCGGATTCGGGAGACACATGCAATACCACCGTACCATAAGCCGTACCGCTCATCCGTCCATCCGAGATCCGTACCATATCCGTCACTCCCTGCTCCAGCAATTTCTTCGGAAGGGTCATATTGCCTACTTCCGGCATTCCCGGATAACCCACCGGACCTACATTCTTCAGGACCATCACACAGGTGGCGTCGATGTCTAGGGCAGGATCGTCTATACGCCGGTGATAGTCCTCGATGTCCTCGAAAACGACGGCCCTGCCCCGGTGTTGCATCAGCGCAGGCGTCGCGGCGGATGGTTTGATGACGGCGCCGTCGACGGCCAGATTCCCTTTCAGGACGGCAATACCCGCATGCTCGATCAGCGGCGACCCGTATTCGGCAATTACTTCGCGGTTATAACAGGCAGTCTTCCCCTTCACGTTATCCCCATGCGT
>DASYSV010000268.1:0-13341 GCA_036010185.1 Puia sp. | reverse complement strand
ACAATCCCGGATAGCTGAGACCGGCGATATTGTTGTCGGTGGCATAACCGGCCTGGTATCCTCCTGTGAGGTTGGGGACAAGCGTGTTTCTGGCAAGGTTGACGTTATAACCGGCGGCCGCGGCTTGTTCTTTGTATGCCTGCAATTGCGGTTGCCCCGATTCTACAAGAGTCAGGACATCCCCGATGGAAAGCGTCCGTTTTTGGGCGAGTGATCTTCGCGGCCGGATCAGTAGGGCCGCCACGGTGCAAACTATAATAAGGAAGAAGGGTCTTGACAAGCGCATATACCAGGAAGTTTCTTATGATCCCAAATCTACTCCTCAATTTGGGAAATAATTGGAGTATCTGGCCAATAGCTAATTATCAAATGATTATGGATCCCCGCTGACTAAATTGTCACAGGGCTTAACATTAAGGTAATATTCCGGTAACATTCGGGTCATTGCATAGGCATTGCTTTGCAGCGGATTCAACGACTACTGAAAAAATTCTAATCTTAAAGAACCAGGACTTTTATGAAACGCAACTTCTATCAGCAATTCCTTTTGATCGCACTGCTGTTCTGTCTGGCCATTACCGGGCAGGCCCAATACCTTTTCAATTCCGGTCAAGGCACCAGCCTCTGGAATTCCGACTCGGCATTTAAGGCGGGTGTTCCCAACTCGGGCCGTATCTGGGGCTATGCCTTCGGGGATTATTTCCATAAAGCTCACAGCGATTCCCTCAACCGGGGCGGAAATAATCAATACAGCGGAATAAAACAGGACATTGACCAATTCCAATTCCGCCGTATCTACCTCGGATACGATTACAATATATCCAAAAAATTCAGCGCGGAACTGCTGTTGGCGGCGGAAGACGATTTCATCGCCCCTACACAAGGTACCGGCGACCTGGCGGCAGACAATAAATTCACTTTTTATGTCAAGTTTGCCAATATCCGCTGGCACGATTTCCTGTGGAAAGGTAACGATCTCGTATTCGGTCTTCAACCAACTCCCTCTTTCCCTTACACTTCGGAAAATATTTTCAGCTATTCCCGACCTGTCGAAAGGACCATCACCGATGTTCGCCGGACACCGTCCTTCGACTTCGGCGTGGGTTTGCAAGGCCGCTATCAGTCGGATGATAAATCGACAACTTATGGATACGACTTCCTTGTAGCCAACGGCTCCAGCGCCAAGCCCCAGGCCCTGAATACGGAGGTTTACAAGTGGTGGTACGGGGACGCCTTCGTTGCTGTTGCCAACCGCAGGCTGTTCTTCGATATTTACCAGGATTACCAGCGTCAGAACTGGCTTCCCACCACTTATGGCCACGCCTATCGTGCCATGACAAAAGGGATCATCGCGTGGGTCGATAAGAAATTTACCATCGGCGCGGAAGGATATATCAACACGCTGGGCAATTCCGAGGTAGGTACCAGGGCGGGCGGAAAAGACACATTGAGCGGAAACGCCACCGGTCTTAGCCTCTACGGTCATGTCAATCTCGTCGGGACCAGGCTGCGCTTTTGGGCACGGTATGATTTTTACAATCCGAATACCAAATACGACAATACCACTTATACCAGGTATGCTTCCCTGTATGGTGTAAGTACGTCATACGAACCGAACAATAAGGAAAGGTTCCTCAGCACCGGTATCGATTATTCTCCGGTGGCAAATATTCATATCATGCCGAATATCTGGTATGACAGATATATCGGACAGCAGGCCAATCTCACCGGAAGAGCGGCCAGGGACTATGACCTTGTATACCGTGTGACCTTCTACTTTACGTTCGGTAAGCTGTTTGCAAACCCAGGGTATTCATATTACCCGTATTTGCACTAATCGGATAATTGATCTAAGAACTCCTTAACAGTAATAATATATGAAAAAAAACATTTTCAGCATTAAGAACGCCCTTCTGGCCGGCGCCTCCTTCGCCATCCTGACCGTTAGTCTCATCTCCTGCGGCGGCGGTACCTCCGGCGGCAGTGACAGCACGGCTTCCGCATCCGGCGATGACAATACGCTAATCGGCGCCGGCAGCTCATTCGACAATCCCCTGTTCTCGAAACAATTTTCCGAATACAATAAGACAAACGGCCTGAAGATCAATTATCAGTCGGTCGGTTCGGGTGCTGGTATCGCCCAGCTGACTGCCAAAACGGTTGACTTCGGCGCTTCCGACGCCCCGATGAATGGCAAACAGGATTCCGCCGTCAGCGGCCCGGTCGTTCACATCCCGATCACCGCAGGCGCCGTAGCCATCGCCTACAACCTGCCCGATGTAAAGGATACGCTCCAATTCACCGCCGACGTACTCGCAAACATCTTCCTGGGGAAGATCACCAAATGGAACGACCCGAAGATCGCCGCCATCAACAAGGGTGTCAAGCTGCCTTCCACGGGCATAGTTGTTGCACACCGTTCCGACGGTAGCGGCACCACCAACATCTTCACCACCTACCTGTCCAAGATCAGCGAAGACTGGAACAAGACGGTTGGTAAAGGTTCTTCCGTCAACTGGCCCACGGGTCTCGGCGGGAAAGGCTCCGAGGGCGTTGGCGGTCTGGTTAAACAAACTCCCGGTGCCGTTGGTTATATAGAATTGGCATATGCCGTTCAGAACAATATGCCGTATGCCCGGATACAGAATAAATCCGGAAACTACATTTCCCCGAGCATCCCGGCCGTAAGCGCCGCAGCTGATATTCAGATCCCGGCCGACACCAAGGTTTCGCTCACCAACACGGATGCTGCCAATGGCTATCCGATCTCCGGGTTCTCCTGGGTACTTCTTTACAAAGAGCAGAAATATGGCGACCGCAGCGCCGACCGCGCTGCGCGGCTGGTGAAGCTTATCGATTGGATGATCAGGGACGGACAACAATACAGCTCCGCCCTGACCTATGCTCCACTGTCCAAAGCCGCAGTCGACGCCGGAGAAGCACAGTTGAAAACCGTCACTTATGATGGCAAGCCGATCTTACAGTAATTGAACGACACTTATGGATTCATCATCTCTAGAAAATGATATGATTACCCGCAGCGACCTTCCGCTGCGGGTAATTAATTCTTCGCCGGAGGCCATTGCCAAGGCGAAAAAAAGGATTGCCCGCTCTTTCAAGCAGATCCGCTGGGAAAATATTTTTAACAAGACCCTGATGATCATGGGACTGATCATGATCATCCTGGTGCTCGGCATCCTCTTTACCCTGATCGTCCAGTCCCTGCCTTCTATAAAGGCCCTCGGTCTCAAATATCTCTGGGGCAAGACGTGGAACCCTGTCGAGGATATTTATGGAGCCTGGCCTTTTCTGCTGGGCACCTTGCTGACGTCCTTCCTGGCGCTCATCATCTCGATCCCTTTCTCCATCGCGGTCGCCGTCTTTCTCGGGGAATATCATACGAAAGGGTGGGTACCCAACTTCCTCAAGAATGCCGTCGAGCTTATCGCAGCCGTGCCCAGCGTCATCTATGGCTTTTGGGGGCTGGCAGTGCTGGTGCCGATGGTCCGGAGCTTCGAGGGTCATGTTGGAGCCGATCCCTTAGGCGTCGGTATCTTTAGCAGCAGCCTGATCCTGGCCATCATGATCATCCCCTACGCCGCATCACTCGGGCGCTCCATGATCACCCTCGTCCCTTCTCACCTGAAAGAGGCGGCATACGGTCTCGGTGCTACCCGCTGGGAAGTGATCCGCAGCGTGATACTGCCCTATACCAAGTCGGGTCTGTTCGCGGGTATCCTCCTCTCGCTGGGCCGGGCCCTGGGCGAAACGATGGCCGTCACCATGGTTATCGGAAATTCCAGCGCCATTCCCAAAAGCATCTTCGCACCCGGAAATACCATGGCCAGCGTCATTGCCAATGAATTCACCGAAGCCGACAAACCGGTTTATCTTTCGGCCCTCATCGAGCTCGGCCTGGTGCTCTTCCTGGTCACCGTCGTGATCAACCTGATCGGCAAACGGGTCATCGATCGCTTCACCAACGATTAAAACTATGCTAACCTCCATCCCATCACCCTCCATCCCATCACCCGCCAGTAAAAACTATGCTAACCTCCATCCCATCACCCTCCATTAAAAACTATGCAAGCGAAAAGCGTCAAATACAGGCTCGGTAAGAGCTACGGCTTCCAGATCCTAACATATATTCTGGCATTCGCGATCGTCGTTCCGCTGCTGGCGATCCTTTTCTATATCTTCCGCGCCGGTATTACCAGGATCAACTGGCATTTCCTGGTCAATATTCCCAAGCCCGTCGGCGAAACCGGCGGCGGCATCGCCAATGCCATCGTCGGTAGCATCATCATCATCCTGATAGCCGCCGTAATCGCAGTGCCCATCGGCATCATGGCCGGCGTATATCTCAGTGAGAACAGGAAAAGCCGGCTGGCCTACTGGGTGCGACTCTCAACCGACGTCTTACAAGGTGTACCTTCGATCGTCATCGGCATCATCGCCTATTTCTGGCTCGTCAAGCCCCTCCGTGGTTTCTCCGCACTCTCCGGGAGCGTTGCGCTGGCCATCATGATGCTTCCGATCATCGTCCGAAGCACCGAAGAGACCCTCAAGCTGTTGCCCGACTCGCTCAAGGAAGCGGCGCTGGCGCTGGGCGTGCCCTTCCACCGGGTCATGTTCAAGGTCATCGTCCCCGTGGGTATCAGCGGCATTCTCTCCGGGGTCATGTTGGCTATCGCCCGGATCACCGGCGAGACGGCCCCGTTGCTGTTCACCGCCTTCGGGAATCCGTACCTTTCGGTCAATATCGCCAAACCTATGCAAAGCCTGCCGTTGCTGATCTTCAACTATGCCACCAGTCCCTATACCGATTGGCTCAACCTGGCCTGGGGAGCCTCCCTTATCCTCCTGGTATGGGTCCTATTTCTAAACATTCTTACTAAGCTCTTAACACGAAAATGGAAAGTTCAGTTATAAAAAGCAGGAATTTCAATGCTTCATTCGGCGCCAATCATGTCGTCAAAAATGTCAACATCGATATTCCCCGCAATCACATCATCGCCGTCATGGGCCCTTCCGGCTGTGGGAAGACAACGTACCTGAGGTGTATCAACCGGATGCATGAGCTGATCCCCGGCGCTAACTCCAGCGGCGAAATGCTGCTCAACGAAGAGGACGTTTATAAAATGCACCCCATCTTCGTCCGTCTGAAGATCGGCATGGTGTTCCAGCGGCCCAACCCTTTCCCCAATCTGAGCATCTACGACAACGTCATTGCAGGCTATAAGCTCAATGGCGTCAAGCTCCCCAAGGCGGAAAAGGATCGGATCGTCGAACATTCCCTCACACGCGTCGCACTATGGAACGAGGTCAAGGACTCCCTCACCAAGAAAGGCTCCTTCCTTTCCGGCGGACAGCAACAACGGCTTTGTATCGCGCGCGCCGTGGCAATGGAACCCGAAGTCATCCTCTTCGATGAGCCTACTTCCGCGCTCGACCCTATCTCCACGTCCACCGTGGAAGAGCTGTTCCATGAGCTCAAGGCCAATTATACCCTCATCGTAGTGACACACAACATGCAGCAGGCCGCGAGGGTCAGCGACAAGACGGCCTTTTTCTTCCTGGGCGAGCTGGTGGAATACGATGAGACCAAGACCATGTTCACCAACCCTAAAGACAATCGCACCCAGAACTATATTACCGGACGTTTCAGTTAGTCGCGGACACCCGTCCGCCCTACTGGCACCCGTCAATAGATTAATTATATTTACATAACTTTTACCCATCCCATGGCACAAATAGAAACCGAATTACAGAATTTGAAGACCGAAGCTATCAATATGTGGACCCTGGTCAATTCCCAATTGAGCAAGGCGCAGCAGGCCTTCCTGAACTTCGATAAGGACCTGGCGCGTGAAGTAGTGCTGAAGGAGAAAAGGGTCAACGGCAACGAGCTGAAGATCGACCGCGATTGCGAGAATATCTTCGCTTTGTTCTGCCCCGTAGCCGTCGATCTTCGCTTCCTGCTGGCCATCCTGAAGATCAACAATAATCTCGAGCGCATCGGCGACTATGCCGAAGGCATCGCCAAATATGTCATCGACGCGGAGGCCCCATTTTCGGACCAGATGCTCAAGATCACGAATATCCTGCCGATGTACGAGGAAGCCGTCAATATGCTGGAAGACACACAGGTCGCGTTCGAAAAAGAAGATACGATCCTGGCCCGCCGCGTCTTCAAAAAGGACGATCTGCTCGATGATGTGAACAAAAAGTCCCACCATATCCTCGAGGTCCATATCATGGAACATCCCGAAGACGCCTCACAGGCCCTCTGGCTGCTTTCGATCATCCGCCGCCTGGAGCGGGTCGGCGACCAGACCAAGAACATTGCCGAAGAGATTATCTTCTATCTCGAAGCCAAGGTATTAAAGCACCGCAATAAATTCGTTTGATAATATAGACGTAACTATTCAGTAAACTCCTCGTAATACGGGGAGTTTATTTTTGTATATCCTTCCGAAGCCGCCGGAGGCGGCTTGTCCCGGAGGGACAGACATAAGCGAAAATGCTGGAGATGCGATAAATTTCCAGCAATCGCATCGACAGCATTGTTAATCGATGGTTTATATATGTAGAGTTGAATTTTCTCATGCAGAAGCCCCTTCATTTCCATGAAGGGGCTTTTTTGGGTGACATCGGTAGCGGCCTGCTAGTTGAACACACAATCCGGATACAACATATCCAACGCATCCGCCTTCCCCCGTCCGCAATGATGCATCAGATAGCTTACGATCGACTCGGTGGAATAATCGAGATTGAGATGAGGCCGCCTTTTCTGCGCCATCCATCCGCGGAATGCCCCGTCGAAACCCGCGTCCAGCGCATGTAGAACAGGAACCCCCATTTTGGATAATGCGGCCGCATTGCAGAATTGCTCATATTGCCCCCGAATGGGTATCACCATCAGCTTCTTACCGAGATACAGGGCCTCGGCGGGCGTTTCGAAACCGGCCCCCGTGAGGATGGCCTTACAGGTGATCAGGCTTCTGTTAAAGGCTCCTTTGCTAACCGGGATGAACAGGATATTCCCGTCCCGCGCGGGTGTATGCACCTCTTTCGAAAACACCTGGAAAGAAAACTCCTTCAGCGGCTGGAGGTAGCGTTTCACCGTAGCGTCACTATAGCTCGACAAATAAACGGTTATATGACCGTTGTCCTCCGGATCCGCCTGCAATATCTCTTTTTTTATCACGGGCGGCAAAATGAAGTCGTCATATTGCCTGAAGTGGAGACCGATATATTGGGTCGCACGCGCATAGTTGCGAAGGATCCATTCCCCCATTCGTTCCCGATGCTCCGGCCGGGGCACCTTCGGAGACACAAAACTTGCCTGATGCCCGAATTGTACCGAGGGCACCCGCTTATGTGCGCAGGCCAGCGCCGTGATACACTCAAAATCGTTGATGACCAGATCGTATTTCTCCACCGGCAGATCGCGGACTTCCCGCCACAACCGCAATGGTGACACCTTCCGGACGATCTCACAGTAATTGAGACCGCCGCTATGGGTGTAGAAAAGGCTCAAACCCTTACTCCGGTATTTTACGGGTGCATCCAGCTCCAGCGTGTTGTTCGCACCGCTCAGAAAAATATCCACCTTGCCATAACGATCCAGGTAGGGGATCATTTCCATCGCCCTGCTGATATGGCCGTTGCCCGTTGCTTGTATCGCGTAAAAAATCTTCATAAACCTTAAATTGCTGCCAGTGAATTGATATAAAAACTGATCTCGTCCGTCAATACGCTCACCGAAGGCTTCATCTCGACGGTCTGCGTCACAGGGAAGTTCTTCTCATCGTATTCGAAGATCGACCACTGATTCTGCTGATATTCCAACGCCGTCAGGTGTTCCACCCAATCCCCTGAATTGAGATAGGTCACCTTCCCGTCTTTCGTCTCTACTATCTTCTTCTGTGGCTGATGGATATGCCCGCAAATGACATAATCGTACTTCTTCCCGATGGCCAGCTCGGCAGCGATAGCTTCGAAATCGTTGATCTTGGCTACTGCCTTATTGACTCCCGCCATCACCTTTTTCGAAATGGACACCCGCTCGCGACCCAGCGCTTTCAGGATGAAATTGATGAAGCGGTTGAACCGGATCAGGAGATTATATCCGCTACTGCCCAGCTTGGCCAGTATCCTTGCACCGCCCTTGGTCGTATTGTCGAAAACGTCTCCATGGAATATCCACGTCATCTTGTTGTCGATCTCCAGGACCAGTTTGTCGGTCAACGTGAAATTGCCCATCTGGATATCCGTATACCTGCGCATCATCTCGTCGTGATTGCCGGTGATATAGAAGACCCTTGTCCCGCTCGTGATGAACTGGATGATCTCCTTGATGACCATCATATGGGCTACCGGGAAATAGCGTTTGGTGAATTGCCAGCCGTCGATAATGTCTCCGTTGAGGATAAGTATGTTCGGGGTGATACTTTTGAGGTAGTTGACCAGCTCCTTGGCCCGGCAGCCGTATGTTCCCAGGTGAACGTCCGAAATGACAACTACATCTACGGGTCGCTTTTCCATTTATTGTGGTTTTTCAAAGTTCCAAATAAGATATTATTGGTATTTTAAGCATATGTTAAGAAATTGTAAGATTTGTATGAACCCAATATTACTAACGGGGTATACGATACCTTTGCGCCCATATTTTCCGCACCCGACCCATCCAAACCGCATCGTAACTGTCCCTAACGGCAAGGCGCAACGATGCAGCAGTCACCCCTCTCTCCCTTATATTTGCTGAATGCGAAACATTTTCCTCTTCCTTCTCTTCGTCGCCCTACGCGCATCCGCGCAACCTGTCCGCTACACTGTAGCCAATACGCATTCTCATAACGATTATGAGCAGCCTATCCCCTTTTGGTCCGCCTGGCAGGCGCGCTTCGGTTCCATCGAAGCCGATATATGGCTGGTGGACGGCCGGGTTATCGTCGGACACGACCGCCAGGAGGTCTCAGCGGGCCGTACGCTGGAGGAATACTATATCCGGCCGCTGGAAGCCTGCATGGAAAAGAATGGCGGGCATCCCTACGCCGATACCGGACGACGCCTGCAGATCCTCATCGACGTAAAGGCCGATTCCGTGGCCACGCTCGATGCCCTCATCTCCTTACTGAATAAGTACCCGCTGCTGGAACATTCGCGTTCGCTGACCTGGGTCATCAGCGGCAACCGGCCCGCGCCCGACCGGTATACCTACTATCCGGCCTTCATAGGCTTCGACGGCGTCCTTCATACGCAGTATTCGGCGGCAGCCTTCTCGCGCATCACCCTGATGAGCGACGATCTCGAAGAATATACGAAATGGAACGGTCTGACCGACATGCCTTCTGCAGACCGCGGACGCCTCGAAGACGCCATCCGCGACGCGCATCGTCACCACCTGCCCGTCCGTTTCTGGGATGCGCCGGATTTCTCGCGCGCATGGCAGAGCCTGCAGGAGCTGCACGTCGATTATATCAACACGGATCATATCGACGAGCTGGCGGAGTGGTTGAATTCGCGCTAATCTTCCTATCTTATAGCCCCTCAACCAAATCATTCTGGAGGAGGATCTCCGAACGTTCTTCGAAGACATGCACGACAGCTTCGGCGACAATCACGTCCTCATCGAATGCAAATACATTTTCAAAGGCGATATCGAATACCAGGTGGAAAAAGAAGTATTCACTTTGCACGAAGGCGATACGCTCTTCTTCGACGGCCGCGCAGGACATCGTCTCCGGAATATCGGCCCCGGCGAGGCCCTGATGCTGGTGTTTTATCTGTTTAGGCGCTGCCCGCAATTATTTGTAAACTCTTAACATTTACTTAAATCAGGCCTAACCTTCCAGTCACATTACCCTTCTACTTTCGGGAATAAGAATCCCTTTCACTTTCACCTAAAAACAGACTGTATTATGAGTAAGCGAATTACCCGTAGCGTGATTGCTTTGTCAGTGGTATTCCTTCTTCCACTGGCTTCTATCGCACAGAAACTCATCACGGGACATGTTCTCTCCAACGTCGATCAATCGCCCGTCCCGGGCGTTTCCGTCGTCATCAAAGGCACCCGGATAGGCACGTCTACCGCCGTAGACGGCAGCTTTGCCCTCCGGGCGAAAGAAGATGATATGCTCGTTATATCGGGCATCGGAGTGAAATCGACGGAGCAGCCGGTGACAGGCGCCGATATCACCATCAATGTCGTGGCGAACGCCAGGGAACTGAACCAGGTGGTAGTAACGGCCACCGGCATAAAAAAGGAGGCCAAACGATTGGGGTATGCTATCCAGACCATCGATGCGGCCACCCTCACGACGGCGAGGGAACCGGATCCCGTCAATTCACTGAGAGGCAACGCGGCGGGCCTGGAGGTCAATATCAACCAGGAGATCGGGCATTCTCCCGATGTGATCATCCGTGGCGAGAACGATCCCAACGACCGGCCGATCTTTGTGATCGACGGGGTGCCGGTCAATTCCGACACCTATAATATCAACCCGGACGATATCGAGACGTTTACCATCCTGAAAGGTCCGAATGCCGCCGCTCTCTACGGTTTCCAGGGACGGAACGGCGCGATCATCATTTCCACGAAAAAAGGCGCCAAAGCGAAAGGCAAAATGCTGGTCTCCGTCAATTCAAGCACACAGATGAACAAGGGGTTCATCGCGCTGCCGAAATATAATGACGAATATGGCCCCGGCGACAACGGCAAATATGCCTATGGCGGCGGTGGTTCGAGCCCAGCTTCCTATTTCGGGTCCGGCGCGGTCGGCGTTGGCATCAATGACTACGATTACGACGTCTGGGGTCCCCAATTTAGGGGCCAGCTGATCCCGCAGTATGACGGCCAATACACGGCCAACCAGTCCTATACCACGACTTTCGCCGACGGCAGCGCCTATATCGGCCACGTAGCGCCTACGCCCTTTATCGCCCGCGGCAAGGACAATCTGAAAAAGTTCATCCAGACCGGTCTGCTTTCTTCCAACAGCATAGCCGTCAGCAGCTCGACCGACAATACGGATATGCGCATTTCAGCCGGAAATATCTATCAGCAGGGGATCGTCCCGAACACGCAGCTTAACAATGCGAATTTCACGACAAATGTCACGCATCGGTTCTCCGACAAATTGAGCCTCACCACCTATTTCAACTTCAGCCGCCAGTCGACGCCGAATGTACCGGATGTCACTTACGGGCCCAACAGCATTATCTACAATATCATCATCTGGGGTGGTGCGGACTGGTCCATGGCGGATATGAGGGATTACTGGCAGCCGGGCAAGGTAGGCATCCAGCAGAAATATGCGGAATACTACCGCTATAACAACCCCTGGTTCATGTCGTACGAATGGCTGCGGGGTCATTACCAGAACAACGAATATGGGTACCTGTCGCTGAACATCAAGGTGACGCCCAGTCTCGATATCCAGTTCAGGCCCAGTCTTTCGGCCTATGACATGACCAATTCGGAAAAGCTGCCATATTCGGCGGACGTGTACGGTCGCGAGCTTCGCCAGGGCGACTACCGCGAGGACCGGAGGGCGATGTTCGAGTCGATCGAGGATCTGCAGGTTCGCTATCACCGCAACGAGATCGCCGGATTCCTGGACCTGCAGGCACTGGGCGGCGCATCGGTCAGGAGCTTCAACTTCAACTCGGACTTCGAATCCACCAATTATCTGAACGTGCCCGGGATCTATGCTTTCTCCAACTCACAGGGAACGCTCACCGGCAGCAGCTTCCACTCATCGATGCTGGTGCTCAGCACCTATGGGTCGGTCGATCTGGGATATAAATCCTATATCAATGCCAATATCACCGGCCGCGTGGATAAGTCTTCGACCCTGCCGACCAATGTAAATAGCTATTTCTATCCGTCCGTCAACCTGTCCACGGTTATCTCCGAATATGTACACCTCCCGGAAGCGATCTCCTTCCTGAAGGTCAGGGCCTCCTATGCCGCCACCAGGAGCGGCGGGACATATGCCTTCTTCTCTCCAAACGTGAGCTCGACCCCGGCGGCAGGGTATGGCTATACCTGGAACTCGCCGTACAACGGGCCCAGCTACCAATTCTCCCAGCCCTACCGTTTGTCACCCACTTATTCCAGTCAGAGCAGCGCTGTCTATACGACGCAGACCGTCGACCCGAATATCAACACCGCCGACCGTAAAGCAACCGAAGTAGGTCTCGATATCCGATTCCTGAGGAACAGGCTGGGTCTGGACCTGACCAGGTATCACTATAAGAACAAAAGTATCGTCAACCAGCTGACCTCCAATGCTTCCGGTTATTCTTCCTACCTGACCAACGGCGACGTGTATACGAACGACGGATGGGAAGCAACGCTCAGCGGCACGCCGGTCTCCAGCCCGGACGGGTTCATCTGGAACGTGGTAGCCAACTTCTCCACCTATGAGAAGAAATGGGTTAACTACGTCAGCAATCCCAATAATTACGAGAAGAACGGGGCGCGGGTAGACCTCGTATATAGCGATGCGTTCGTCAGGACACCCGACGGCAAGATGGTGATCGACCCCGGATCGGGCGTATACCTGCGCTATTCCGATCTGGGCGTATCCGCCAATAAAATTTATGGTCATGCGGATCCGGATTGGCAATGGGGTGTGACCAATACTTTTACCTATAAGAGTTTTGCCTTCCGTTTCCAGTTCGACGGTCTCGTCGGTGGGGTGTTGGAGGACTATGTCCGGAAGAAGACCCTGCAGGGTGGGCGCCACATCGAAAGCGCCACTGGCGCACTGGGCGCCGCCCGGCCTTCCGACGAAGCCAACGTCGCAGCGTATACGGGTCAGGGCGTCCTGCTCACCGGCGCGCCTATCCAGCTGGACCCCATCAATGGAAAGATCCTGAATATGAAGGACCTTACCGAGACATCGAATAATGTCAAGAGCCAGGTGCAGCCCTTCGTGACCCGCGAAGCTTCAATCCCGGACCTGGACATCGTCAAAAAGACCAATGCGAAACTGAGAGAGGTGACCATTACTTATAAGATACCCCAAAGTACGTTTGGAAAAAAGTCGATCATCAGCAATGCAAGCGTATCCCTGGTGGGTAGGAACCTCCTCTATTTCTTCCCCGACAAATACAAAGACCTGGATGTGGACCAGTACACTCAGGACTCGGGGTCGGGCTTGCAAACGCCGACGATGCGGAGCTATGGGTTCAACATAAATTTCTCCTTCTAATTCCATAAAGAAAAAAATATGACACGCAAATTTTTATTTTTCATCCTTATGGGCGGCATGCTGGTTACCTCCTGCAACAAGCAGATCCAGCAAAAGGAAACCGATCCCAACAACC
>DASYSV010000206.1:0-7695 GCA_036010185.1 Puia sp. | reverse complement strand
ATTCAGCGAAAAACTATAGTTGAACGTATTGTAGTTGGCCTTGATATACTCGGCGGTCGGCGTATACACCCGTATATACTGGGCCTGGTCCTGGAACTGGGCAAGGACGAATTCACCCAGCTGCTGGATTCCGTCCGCGTTGTAGTCGATCCACGCATATTGCCCGGTGCCCGCCGGCACCTGCAGATAGGTGAAAGCCAGCTTCTGCTGCTGACCGGAACCCACTTCATAGAGAAGATTACCCCGCAGCAGCCCCTTCCAGCCGTTGACGACATATTCCACCCGTCCGACCAGGGTCTTGTCGCCGCCCCGGAAGGCGGTAGCACTGTCAACGGTATGCAAGGCCAGCGAAGTGTCTACGATAGTCATCTGCCGGTAAGTGGCGTTGACATGGAATTGATGATGGGGGTTTTTCAAAAGATCTGCGAAGACATTGAACGTCTTACTGCGGTCGCCCACCAGCAGCGACGGACCGCCGGGATAAGAATTCGTCCGCTCGCTATAGACCATCCCCCATTTGTTAGGTAACTTCTCCGGTGACTTTAGACTCGCGGTCCAGGTATGAAAAGCATAACTCGTAGCCGAAACCGTATCGGTCGACCTGTCTTTGTTGTTATTATCCTCCAGCGAATATCCCCCGCTGATGACATAGTCCTTCAAAAAGGACAGCTTACGGGAAACTTCCACCGACGGCCGCAGGTAATAGCCAGTGAACCGGTGACTGCTGTCATAGGTGGTGAGACTCAGCTGATCGATGATCTTCCAACCCAGGACCGTCTGCCGGCTGCTGATATTGTTCTGCATCCCCGTAAAACCGTCGCTTCTTTCGTACCTGGATATCTCGTATTTGACGGCATTCAGTTTTTTATCACTCAGCTGAACACCGGCATTGAAGATCTTTTCATCGGCGGGATTGACGCTAAGCGACATGCCCCAGTTGCGATCGAACTCCGGATCGCGCAATCTCTGGACGGGTTGAAAATTCGCCTGGACATACTCGAAACCCGCCGTCGAGGTCAGCTGGAGACCCTTTGCCGCGGAGCCCAGCGTCTTTACATTCCTGAAGGTAACTTTCGCGGCGTTGCCGTCGTCATTGTATTTGCCAAGGGTAGACAGGGTATTGATGTCATAATGGCTATGCGCCAGCTCCGTCGTCACCGTCGTATGTTTGTTGATGTTATAGTCCGCCCCGAGGCTCACTATCTGCTGTGTCTTGGGTGTGACCAGGTATTCGGCCGCCTCGAAAGTACCTTGCGGAACCCCGTTCACCGGTGGCACCCAATCGTAAACGGCCCCGTTGATACCGCTGAGGTCCGGTATATAATTGCCATAGCCAGGGCCGACATTGGCAAAGGACAGGTTGTAGAGGGTTTGCGAGGCGTCCGTGGAGAAGACGAAAACCGAATCGTGTACTACGACGCCGGCCGCGTTCTTGTAGGTCGTATCGACCTTTTTATACAGGACCTTACCCGCCGCAAAGGTGTCGACATTCGCCACGGGATAATAAGCGTGCTGGATATCGTTCCCCAGCCGCGCAAGGAACTTGTTCTCATCCGGCGTCAACGATTGATTAATGGGAGAATTACGCGCATCGCTGTTGCTGAAAAGGCCGAGCCGGAGCTTCAGCTTACCTGCAATGACGGCTTCATCATAGGCATACAGGTTGACGTTCAGATAATTCCTGTCGGCATATTCGAATTCCACCTGGATACGGGCGTCCTGGCTGATCAGGCGGTTGGGCGTAAAGGTGATCTCGGCGGTATTGTAGTTGATGGTATAGTCCTGGTCTTCTCCGCGTTGCATGAGCTGCCCGTCGATAAAGACCTTCTCCGTCCCGGCCAGAACGATGAAATAAAGCTCATTGTTATCGCCATGCAGCAGGTAGGGTCCCTGGTTACCTTCCTGACCCTGGAAGATGTTGCGGGCGAACTTGCCTTTGGCGATGGCTGCGCTTACCAGGGTTTTATTCGTAGATCGGGGACCCAGTTGTTCCGTCGCTTCGAAACTGGCCCCCTGGAGACGTTTGTAAAAATTCAGGAAATAGAGCTGATTTTGTCTAAGATCGATGTCCCCCATGGTCAGCGCCCAGTTCTTTTTCTTAAACTGCAGGAAGACCTGGTCGAATTCGTTGAGATTGGCCGTCGTTCCGTCGGGCTGGATGGGTATATTATTATCGGTGATGGCCGCCGAGATCTGGATACTGTCGGCCAGATAGCCGCTGATCTGAAGGTTGAGGTTCGACGTGACCACGGCATCCTGGCTGTTCCCGAAGGTAATGCTCCGGCCAAAGCTGCCATTGTAGGTCATGTTGCCAAAGTTGAAAAAGTTGTCGGCGACATCGTCCTTGCCCTTATCATAGGGTCGCACCAGCATATAGCTTTCGATACTGTCATAGCTGAATCGCCGGGCAACGGCATTCATCCTGTAGGGAAAGCTTCGGTATGTGACCAGCACGCTGTCCGTCGCTGCCGGAGGATGTATCCATAACACCACGCCGTTGACCCAATCCAGCGTATAGGCGCTGTCGCCGACCCCCTTCATCAGAAAGGAGCCCGGTATCAGGCTCATCGAATCGATAGGGACGCGGCCGGGCCGGACGGGAATATATTTCCGGTGCAGATTGGAGAGGATCACGGGTTTGGCGGGACCTGACTTTCGGGTGGTGGGCGGCCCCGATCGCGGAGGACCCGGAGGGGCGGATCGGGGTGGTCCCGCGCCGGAGCTCACTGCCGTGCCGGGTGCATCGCCCGGCCGGGCGGCGCCACCGTTCATCATCGCATCGAAACGCAGTTTCACCGAATCAATGGGCGCCGCCGGGGCGGCGTTGAGCGAATCTATCTGGTGAAGCATGGAGGTAGCCGACAGCAGCGTGTCCGACCGGACCTTTCTGAGCGAGTCGGCGCGATGCAGGGAATCGGCGCGATGCAGGCTGTCGGTGGCGCGCTGCAGGGAATCGGTTCTGCGGAGAGAATCGGTCATGCGGCGCAGACTGTCGGATGTGGCCAGCTGAGCCCTTGTGGAGAGGCTGGCCCCACTAAAAAGCAGTATGGATATAAGCAGCCTCCTGATCAACAACCGCGGGTTTAATCTAAAATGCTTAAAAAGCGAATTTATTGTATACGATAGGACAAAACCGGCCCCCCATGCCACGTTGACCGGCAAGGTTTTGTCATAGTTTTACCCTGTCTGGTCTATATGCCGAAAAGAACCTATTTCCTGCCTATCCGATGTCTTGCCGCCGCCGTGGCGTTTTCCGGCTGCATACCTGTCCGCGAACAGGCCTTTTATGTCAGCCCGCTCAATGGCAATTCCGAAGACTACCATACCCTACCCCTTATAAAGGACAGCGCTCCCATGGCTATCTATGCCAGGACTGCGTTTTATTGGGGTAGCGCCAACACGCGTCACAATGACTATCTCGACGGTTGGAGTTTCTCCGGATACGCGGCCCATCATTTCGGCAGGTTCCAATGCTATTATGGATTAGACCTGTCGCTTGGCACTTATATCGTCGGGAAATGGGATACCTCACGCACCTTCGGGGGCCTTCTCAGCACCCGTTATTGGCTACCTCCCAGCGGAAGCCGGCAACTGGCGGCTTTCGCGGGTCATAAGTTCTATGGCAGCACCTCCTTTAGTGGCGGGATCAATGCGGTCATGCCTCTCGGCCGCGGAGGCGAGTGGCGTTTCCTGGGTCTGGAAACCTCTCTTCACCGCGAATTCGGAGATTATCTCTCCTTTCGGCAACAGTTGCCCGATTCGCTGGTCACCCAGGTCGTAAAAAGCCGCCTCTTCGGCACCCTGGGTGTCACCACCGAGATCATTGGCCGAACCAGCTATGGAGAATGGGGATTTCGTATCGCCACCGGGGGTGTCCTTGGATCACCCTACAACCACCTGAATATTTTCGACAGCGTCAAAAACGTACAGCTTCGCGCATACACTTATTTCGATCTTTCGCTTCACTTTACTTTCGGGCGTATCACCAGCTATTTCCAGATGGACGCCGCCACACATGCAATGACCGGACGACTGGGTGTCGTGTTCCGGATGACAAGTCCGAGAGTCCCGGCAAAACGATCCCGTCGCTACCATTTCGAAAAGAAGGACAAAGGTCTCATCATGCCTTGACGAGCTCCTCGCGAGGATACATTTCTTCGCGCAGCTGTTTCACGCGTGCATCCTCCAGGAATTCATCGAAGGACATCAGCCGGTCGATGATCCCCGACGGCGTCAGCTCGATGACCCGGTTGGCTACGGTCTGAAGAAAGGTATGGTCATGAGACGTCAGCAGCACGATGCCTTTGAAGTTGCTCATGCTTTCGTTGAAGGCCTGGATGGACTCCAGGTCGAGATGGTTGGTAGGCTCGTCCAGGATGACGACATTCGGGTCCTGCAACATCATGCGGGAAAGCATACAACGTACTTTTTCACCACCGGAAAGAACATTGGTGTTCTTCAACACCTCATCCCCGCTAAAGAGCATCTTACCCAAAAAGCCACGCAGGAAGGGTTCGTCCACATCGGTCACATGGGGGGGCGCGAATTGTCTTAGCCAATCCATCAGGTTGATATGCTGTCCCTCGAAATATTCCGTATTGTCATTTGGCAGATAGGCCTTGGTGACCGTAGTCCCCCACTCGAGCTTTCCGCTGTCGGCGTGCAGCTGTCCGTTGATGATGTCGAAAAAGCTTGTTAATGCCAGGTGGTCCTTGCTGACAAAAGCGATCTTATCCCCCTTATTGACGCTGAAGCTGACGTTGGAAAAAAGGGTATGGCCGCCTTCCGCCTTTTTCGACAGCTTCTCGATATTGAGGATCTGGTTGCCGACCTCTCGGAGTTGTTTAAAGATGATACCGGGGTAGCGGCGGTTGGATGGCTCTATCTCCTCGATCGTCAGCTTTTCGAGGGCCTTTTTCCGTGAGGTGGCTTGTTTGGATTTGCTGGCATTGGCGGAGAAACGCGCGATGAACTCGAGCAATGCGGCTCGTTTGTCTTCCGTCTTCTTGTTCTTGTCCGACAGCTGACGCGCCATCAGCTGGGAAGACTCGTACCAGAAAGTATAGTTGCCGGTAAAGATCTTGATCTTCTGACGGTCCACATCGGCCACGTGGGTGCACACTGCATCGAGGAAGTGCCGGTCGTGCGAGACCACGATCACGATATTGGCATAATCGGCCAGGAAATTCTCCAGCCAGTTGATCGTTTCTACGTCAAGGTCGTTGGTCGGCTCATCCAGGATCAGGATATCCGGGTTACCGAACAAGGCCTGAGCCAGCAGGACCCTGACCTTCAGCGCGCCGGGAAGTTCCTTCATCAGCACATTGTGCAGGGCTTCTTTGACTCCCAGGTCGCTCAGAAGCGACGCCGCATCGCTTTCCGCCGTATAGCCTCCCATCTCTCCGAACTCGCCTTCCAGCTCACCGGCACGGATACCGTCCTCTTCCGAGAAATCGGCCTTTGCATAGATGGCATCGCGTTCCTGCATTACCGTCCACATCCGCTGGTGACCCATCAATACCGTATTCAGTACGGTCGAGTCATCAAAAGCGAAGTGGTTCTGGTTCAGGACCGCCATACGCTCGCCGGGGGTGATCTCCACATTCCCCTTCGTCGGATCGATCTCGCTCGCAAGTATCTTTAAAAAAGTTGATTTCCCGGCCCCATTGGCGCCGATGACCCCGTAACAGTTCCCTTTTGTAAACGTGAGATTGACTTCATCGAATAGAACCCTTTTCCCGAAGGAAAGGGTGACATTGTTCACTCTGACCATGCGCTAATTTAATTGAAGCCGCCTCCAGCGGCTTTGGTGGGCGCAAAGGTAACACATTTGCGCCTGCCGGCAAAGGATGCGCGGCCCCCTATTTATCGGTCGTAGCCCCTGACCTGCCGTATTCTTTGTTCAGCCGGGCGATATTCTGGATCGATATCTCTTTGGGGCAGACCGCTTCACAGGCGCCGGTAGCCGTACAACTCCCAAACCCTTCCTTATCCATCTGGGCGATCATATCCCAAACTCTGGTCTTGCGTTCCGGGTCGCCCTGGGGCAACAGGGCCAGGTGCGAGACCTTGGCGGAGACGAATAACAGCGCAGAGCTGTTCTTGCAAGCCGCGACACAGGCGCCGCAGCCGATACAGGCCGCAGCGGCAAAGGCAGTGTCCGCCTTATCTTTTTCGATGGGAATGGAATTGGCATCTACTGCATTCCCGGTATTTACCGAGATATAGCCGCCCGCCTGGATGATCCGGTCGAACGCACTGCGGTCTACTACCAGGTCCTTTATCACCGGGAAGGCTTTTGCCCTCCAGGGCTCGACGACGATGGTATCGCCGTCTTTGAAGGCGCGCATATGCAGCTGACAGGTGGTCGTTCCCTCCCACGGTCCGTGCGGACGCCCGTTGATATACATGGAACACATGCCGCAGATGCCTTCCCTGCAGTCGTGATCGAATGCGATCGGGTCGTTACCTTCCGCCACCAGTCGTTCGTTCAGCACGTCGATCATTTCCAAAAAGGACATTTCGGAGGAAATTCCGCTGACGGTGTACGTCACAAACCCGCCTTTGTCTTGCTTGTTTTTCTGTCTCCAGACCTTGAGCGTGAGGTTCATCGTATAGTGTTCCATATGCTGTTATTTATTTATAGCTGCGCTGCACGGGGTGCGCGACTTCGAACTCCAGGTTTTCTTTATGTAATTCCCAATTGTTCTCACCTTTATATTCCCAGGCCGATACGAACAAAAAGTGGTCGTCGTCCCGTTTGGCCTCTCCTTCCTCGGTCTGCATCTCTTCGCGGAAATGTCCGCCGCAGCTCTCCCGGCGATCCAGCGCATCCTGGCACATCAGCTCGCCGAGTTCGATAAAATCGGCCACCCGCCCCGCCTTGTCCAGCTCGGGGTTGAATTCATCGACACCGCCTGTGATCCGCAGATCGCGCCAGAATTCCACTTTCAGGGCGCGTATCTCTTCGATGGCCGTCTTCAGACCGGCTTCGTTCCGGGCCATGCCGCATTTATCCCACATGATCTTCCCAAGTCGTTTGTGAAAGCTTTCGGGGCTTTGCGATCCCTTGATGCTCATGAGCCGGGCGATCCTGTCGGCTACCGCCTTTTCTGCGGCATCGAACGATTCATGCGTAGTCTCGATCGGCTTGGTCCCTATCTCGCCCGCGAGGTAATTCCCGACGGTATAAGGAATGACGAAATAGCCGTCGGCCAGACCCTGCATGAGCGCGGAGGCTCCCAGCCGGTTGGCGCCGTGATCGCTGAAATTGGCTTCACCAAGGGCATACAGACCCGGCACGGTCGTCATCAGCTCGTAATCGACCCATAGGCCACCCATCGTATAATGCACGGCGGGATAGATCCGCATCGGCGTCGAATAAGGGTCCTCGCCGGTGATCTTGTTGTACATATCGAAGAGGTTGCCATATTTCTCTTTGACCACCTCTACGCCGTGTTTACGGATCTCCTCCGGCGTCGGGTTTTCGATGCCGTGTTTGCGGCATTCGGTCTTCCCATACCGTTCGATCGCCGATGCATAGTCGAGATAGACGGCCTGTCTGGACGTGCCTACCCCATAGCCCGCATCACAGCGTTCCTTAGCCGCACGTGACGCTACGTCGCGCGGCACCAGGTTCCCATAGGCTGGATACCGTCTTTCAAGATAATAATCCCGTTCTTCGGCTGGGATATC
>DASYSV010000197.1:0-4437 GCA_036010185.1 Puia sp. | reverse complement strand
AGCCACCATTGATGTGCAAAGAACAGACCGTGTGGGATACCCGCCACGGTGAATTCGGGAATGCGCAGGTTCATCTCTTCGGCCACCCGCTGCACGGCTTTATTCATATTGTCGACGCTCAGATGCTCACCCACCAGGCTTAGGAAATGTTTCGTCCTTCCCGTAATAATGATCTCGCAACGCTCTTTATCCACGAACCGGACCGTGTCACCGATGAGATAGCGCCATGCGCCGGCGCTGGTGCTTAGCAATAACGCATAGTCCCTGCCTTCTTCGACCTCATGGATCATATAGGCTTCCGGGTTTTCGACCAGGTTCCCGTCGGCGTCGAAATTCTTGTTGTCGAACGGGACGAATTCAAGAAAGATATGCTGATTGGTGACCAGGCGCATGCCTTTCGAATTCTGGGCATCCTGGTACGCAATAAATCCTTCCGATGCCAGATAGGTCTCGATATAGGTGATGGGCTTCCCGAGCAGCTTTTCGAATCCTTTCCGGTAGGGATCGAAAGAGACACCGCCATGTACGAAGAATCCGAGATTGGGCCAGATCTCATGGATATTTTTCAGCTGGTACCGCTCGATGATCTTTTCCATGCACAGCTGGATCCAGCCGGGTACTCCTACCAGGAAGCCGATATCCCATTGCGGAGCGAGCCGGACAACTTCTTCCAGTTTCTTTGTCCAGTCTTTGGTGCGGGCGACCTTTCTCCCCGGCTTATAAAACGGCTGAAACCAGAACGGCACCTTACGCGCAGTGATCCCGCTGAGATCGCCGGAATAATATCCCGCGCCTTTCTGAAGGCTGGTGCTGCCCCCGATCATCAGCCAGCCCTTGCCGATGCTTTTCACCGGGATGTCGCGATAGGTACGCAATGTCAGCAGCTGTTTGACCATCACGATCCGGTTGCCGCGGAGCAGATCGGTCGTGACCGGAATATATTTACTGCCGGCTTCCGATGTCCCGGAAGACAAAGCATAATATTTGATCTTTCCCGGCCAGCAGATATCCGCTTTCCCTTCCAGTGTCTGATTCCACCAGGCTGCATATATCTTATTATAATCGAAGGTAGGTACCACCTGTTGGAATTTCTTCCCGGGATGGCGGTCGAGAAGAAGCTCATCGAATCGATATCGCTGACCGAATTCCGTAAATCTCGCCTTCTTCAACAATTTGCGTAATACCTTCAATTGCTGCCGCCCCGGAGATTTCTGAGGCAGCCGCAAAGCCTTTGCCAACGATTTAGGTAATTGAATTTCAATCAACGCCATTAAGTAGTGTCTGCGTGGTTTGGTGTTCCGGCGAAATTAACAATTTATTTCGGTTTGCCGCTTTTCGGCCGCTGTGAACGGGGGTTTAGAAGATCAGCGTTTCGCCCCGGCCGTTGGGATCGGGGCTGCCGGTGGCCGAGCTGCTGCCGGCCGCGTGGAATTTCACCTGCCGTCCATGCCGGTAAGGCGCATCCGCTTCCAGCTCTGCGATACTTTGACGGAAAGAGAAATCCCGTCCTTGGCAAATGATGATCTCATCCGCTCCGGACTGCCCGGTTACGATGATTCGCTGTCCCACCAGGGCGGCGGCTACAAGCCTGGTTTCCGCAGGATCGCCGGTTACCAGGGTTCGGATCGGGCCGGCTCCGGGTTTGGGATCCTGGCCGAGCAGCCCGGCCAGTCCGATACCGATGACCCTGATGAGCCCTACGATGGCCGCCCGGCACCAGATGGCGATCTCGGCGGCAAAATTGAGCAGGGCCGGGAGACCTTTACGGAAATGCTTGCGTCTGAACTGGCTCATGGCCTTGTAGAAGTGTCGCACATAGCGTATGTCTTTCCGGGTGCTCTCCCCCTTGAAATGGATGATGGTCGTATCTGCGAGGTAATAATTGATATAGCCTGCCCTTTCCAGACGATAGCTGAGATCGATGTCCTCCGCATACATAAAGAATTGCTCGTCGAACCCGCCGATGTCTGTCAGGATCGACCGGGAAACCCAAAGACAAGCGCCGGACAGTACCGGTGCGGGGTGCGTCCTATCCTCCGGCAAATAGCCCATATAGTACGTGGAGAACCGGCGGCTTTTCGGAAACAGCGCCGACAAACCGGACAAACGGCAAAAGGCTACCCACGGACTGGGAAATCCCCTTCGCGATTCCTTCAGAAAACGACCGCTTCCATCCACCATCCTGACCCCGAGCCCCCCGATGCCGGGCATCCCTTCGAGAAAGGAAAGGCAATGGCGGGCAAAGTTCTCGGGGACCACGGTATCGGGATTGAGAAAAAGGATATACTTACCGTTCGCCAATTGCAACGCCTGGTTATTCGCCCTTGCAAATCCGACATTCTCGTCATTGATAACCCATCTTACGGAAGGGAACAGCGACCGCAGCGTTTCCGGACTTCCATCGGCAGAATGGTTGTCGACTACGATGGTCTCCGATTCTATTCCCATCAAGGTCTTTTGCAGCGAGTGAAGGCACAGCTCCAAAAAATATCTTACCCGGTAGTTCACAATAATGACGGATAAAATCATGTGGGCAAATTATGCCAAAAAATTGATAGATTTGCATCCGTCAATACAATGAGATGACGCTAAGCCTGAAGCAAATCGAGAAAATATCCAAGGCCCTCGGAGACGGAAACCGCCTGAAAATACTGAATTACATATCCGACAAAGGCGGCTGCGGAGAATGTTCGGCGTTGCAGGAGATCATCGGTCTTGCGCAACCCTCGGTCTCACACCACGTAAAGATATTGCTGGAGTCGGGACTGATCCGGGCGGCAAAAGAAGGGAGGAACTACAGCTACACCCTCAATAACGGCCTGCTGAACCAGTACACCGATGCATTGCGAACGCTTATCTTAACACCGTGCTAAATTCCATTATCGTACATCATGCTAAAATCAACACTCATCCGGGCGGCGGAAGCCGGCGCCGCGGTCATGCAGAAATATTTCGGGGGTGATTTCTATATATCCAACAAGGAAGGCATCAACAACCTGGTTACGGAAGCCGATCATGCTTCGGAGAAAGCCATCTTTAGCGTAATAAAAGAAGATTTTCCCGATCACTTCCTGCTAAGCGAAGAAGCCGGGGCCATCAAGATGGACTCCAGCTATAAGTGGATCATCGACCCGATAGACGGAACCGTGAATTTCGCGCATGGTCTTCCGCTTTGTTGCGTTTCTATCGGCTTGGAGCAGGAAGGTGAAATGATCCTGGGCGCCGTGTACAACCCCTTCATCAAAGAGTTCTTTTTCGCACAAAGGGGCTATGGCGCCACGCTCAACGACCGGAAGATCAGTGTCAGCGATGAGACCTCCGTGGCAAAGTCCTGTCTCGTCACCGGTTTTCCCTATACCTATCTGGATCAGCCTAACGGACCGTTGGAAGTTTTTTCCCGTCTCATAAGGGGTGGTGTCCCCGTCCGTCGCCTTGGGTCTGCGGCAATCGATCTTTGCTGGGTGGCTTCGGGCAGGTTTGACGGGTTTTATGAGCATAAGCTGAACGCCTGGGATAGCGCGGCAGGTTTTTTGATCGTGCAGGAAGCGGGCGGGCGGGTCTCGGATTTCACCGGTGGCGCGTATTCCCTTTACCAGCCGCATATCATCGCCACCAACGGGAAGATCCATGACGAGCTGATCGAGGTGGTCAACGGCCGTCACGCCACTTTTTAAACGGAGGCCAATGAACCAACTGCCGGTCATGCCGGTGGCAAACATCACCAATATGAGCGAAAACAGAACAGAGATCTCTTCTATCGGGGAGTTCGGTTTGATCGAACATCTCACGGCCAACATAGAAATAAAGAATGTCTCGACGCTCGTCGGAGTCGGCGATGATGCTGCCGTCATCGATCATTTCGGTAAGCAGACGGTTATAACCACCGATCTCCTCCTTGAAGACGTCCACTTCGATCTGCTCTATACGCCGCTGCAGCATCTCGGCTATAAATCCGTCGTCGTGAATTTGAGCGATATCTACGCGATGAATGCCACCCCCACCCAGCTGACGGTGAGCATCGGTATCAGCAACCGATTCAGCGTAGAAGCCCTCGATGAGTTCTATGAGGGCGTTTATTCCGCCTGTGAAACTTATGGCGTCGACCTGGTAGGCGGCGATACCGCCTCTTCCAAAAAGGGGTTCGTCATTTCCGTGACCGCGATCGGCGAGGTCACCCCGGACCGTTTCGTCCGTCGCAGCACGGCGCAAAAAGGCGATCTCCTTTGCTGTACGGGTGATCTGGGCGCGGCCTATCTCGGTCTGATCTTTCTGGAACGCGAGAAAAAGATCTTCCTCGAAAACCCTGAAGTCAAGGCCGATCTGGAAAACGAGAAATATGTCATCGGCCGGTTGCTCAAACCCGATGCGCGCAAGGATATCATCGGGTTCTTCCAGCAGTCCGATGTTCTGCCCACGGCGATGATGGACATCAGCGAC
>DASYSV010000136.1:0-9555 GCA_036010185.1 Puia sp. | reverse complement strand
CACGTCTCCTTCGCGGAGATGCAATTTGAGCTCGCCTTCTTCCATTTTGCGGAAATCCAGCAACTGGTTCACGAGGTGCAGGAGGCGGCGCGCATTCCGGCGGATCATCTCATACTGGCGCCGTGGTTCTGATTGCGGCGTCTGGTTCAGCAGCTTGTCAACGGGAGCGAGGATGAGCGACAAGGGTGTCCGAAGCTCATGGCTCATATTGGTGAAGAAGCGGATCTTCATCATATCCATCTCGTGCATACGACGTGTCTCACGCCGCTCGTTCTCGAGGGCGAAACGGACCCTGGCTCTCCGGAGCACCATCCTGCGCGCGAACAACAAGCTTCCAGCCAACATAAAAAAATACAGGATATAGGCCAACTCCGTCTTCCACCACGGAGGGAGAACGGTGATCCGCAATGTGGCTTCCTTGTCATACCATTCCCCATCTTCGTCGGAGGCTTTTACCCGAAACAGGTAGTCCCCGGCATCTAAGTTGGTATAAGTGGCCTTTCGGATCTTTCCGTCCGTGATCAGCCAGTTATGATTAAAGCCTTCCAGCTCATAGGCGTACCTGTTAGTCGCATTGGGGATATAACCCAGCGACGCAAATTCGATCGAGAATACATTGTCGTGGTGCGTGAGCGTGATGTCGCCGGTCTCGGTAAGCGCCTTCTGCAGGATGACGTGGCCCCCCGCCTGGTCGCCCACCTTTATCGTCTTGTCGAAAACTTCCAGACCCGTGAGTACGATGGGTGGTGTCCTTCGACCAGGGGCGATATCCTCCGGCCGGAAAATATTGAACCCGTTGGGTCCGCCGAAAAGAAGCGATCCATCCTTTGTGACGAGCCCCGTTCTTTCATTGAACTCCCTGCCCTGAAGCCCATCCTGTTCGTGGAAATTCCTGCAGCGGATGCGCAGACTTCCATGGTCGCCGGTCGGGACCACCGCTATCCTGGAAAGGCCGTTGGCCGTGCTGACCCAGAGACGATGCAGGCTGTCTTCCTCGATATCGCGGATAGTGTTATCGGGGAGACCATCTTCGGTAGTGAAGGCCTGGAACATCTTTTCGTCGGGCGTGAGTACGTCCAGTCCTTCGCGTGTAGCCGCCCAGAGACGTTGTTTGCTGTCCATGTACAACCACGTGACGTTGTCCGAGCTCAGCTGATTGTAATCCACGCCATAATGCCGGATATCGCCGGTGTTCTTTTCGATGACGTCGATGCCCCAACCCGTTGCGATCCAGAGATTGTCCTGTTTGTCGGTGATGATGGAGGAGACGTAATCATTGTGAATGGAATTGGGCAGGTTCGCGCGGTAATGATAAAATACCTTTCTTCGCTGGTCGAGCCTGTCCATACCCGCCGACAGGGTCCCTACCCACAGCTGTCCGTCACCGTCCTCGCAAAGACACATGACCCTGTCATCGGCGAGGCTGTACGGGTCGTTGTCATCGTGCCGGTAGTGTATGAAATGTTGTCCGTCGAAACAGTCCAATCCTCCGAAATAGGTGCCTATCCACAGCCGCCCATCCCTGTCCCGCAGCAGGCTGACGATGATGTTGCTGCAAAGGCTGTTCGGGTTACCCGGGTCGTGCAGCCACTGGCGGAAGCTATTCTTTTTACGATCGAAATAGATGAGTCCGCCGCCGTTGGCCCCGATCCAGATATTGCCGGCTTCGTCTTCGGCAAAACTGTTGACGTCCTCGAAGGGTAGCGTACCGGGACGGTTGGGTTCATGACGATATTGCGGGAACTGGAAATTGTCCTGGTGATAAAAGCTTATGCCGTTTTTGTAGGTGCCGAGCCAGACCGTGCCCCCGTTGTCACGGTACAGCGAAGTGATGCTGTTCCCGGCAATGCTTTTGTTATCGTCCTCGACATGCGTCACGAATTTTACCGAGAAGTTCCGTTTGTCGACGATGTCGACCCCGCCGTGGTCGGTGGCCAGCCAGATGAGTCCCTTTTTGTCCTGCAGTGCTGTCAGAACGATATTGCTGTTCAGCCGCCGTTCGCCCGCATCGAGAGCGAAATGTCTAAGCTCATGCGTAGGGGGATGATAATAATAGGTGCCTTTGAAGACGCCATTGGAGAAAAGCCACAGGTCATTTTGGGCATCTATGAATAGACGGCAAGCCGTCATCGGTACGTTGCCGAACTCTTTTTCCAGCGCGGGCAGTCTGAAGATCACCTTGTTCTGACGGCCGTCGATCTCTTCGAGGAGGCCATTCTCATGGACCACCCAGCAGTTCCCGTTGCCGTCCTCGCGTGCCGCGGCCACGGTGAGACCCGACAGGGCGTCGGGCCTGAATGCCACGATCTTCCCGTTGGGCATATAATGAAAGATCCCACTATCGCGATAGATGAACCAATAACCTGATTTGGAGGGGGTAATAGTCAGTAATTCGTAAACGGGCAGCCCGAGCTTTTTCAGATAGGAGGAGAAATCGCCTTCAAACCGGTCCAGACAGGCATCATATATATTATACCTTCCTTTTCTCGACTCCACCCACATCTTTCCGCCGGGGCCTTCGAATATCTGTTCGATATAATTGTCGGCGATGGAGTGGGGATCCTGGGGGTCGTGTTTGAATACCCGGGTCTGGTATCCGTCATAACGATTTAGCCCGGATACGGTGCCGAACCACATAAATCCTCTCGCATCCTTATAAATACTGGTGATATGGTTATTGGACAGGCCGTAGGTGACATCGACATGGGAAAAAAGGTATTCTTCCGGCTGAGCGGACAGGAGATTGATAGTCAGGCAGCAAAGAATGAAAAGCAGGGTCTTTTGCAGTCTCATAAAGATTCACATGGCAGTTGGGACTCGGGCTTTCGTCCTATATCAAATATAGACAATGCGTTGCGGTTTTTTGCTGCTATTTTATCTTTTTGGACAGGAAAAAAAACATTTTGCCCCCCTTTTTGATCAAAATAATACCCCTTGCGGAACCCCATTCTATATACATTTATGTAGAAAAATAAACCGATTGCACTAATTGCTTAAGTATGAAAAAATTGAGATTACTGGCGAACGTGGCCATCTTTGTGCCGCTCGCCGCACTCCTGCTTTTCGCCGTCCCGCTCTCCGCCCAGTCCCCCGCCGCCCATCGTGTTACCGGTAAGGTGACCGCCCAGTCCAACGGGTCGGCAGTCGGGGGAGCGACTGTTTCGGTCAAGGGCACCAAGAATGCCGTTCAGGCGGATGATAACGGTGACTTTTCGATCATGGCCGCCCCGGGCGAGCATCTCCTCGTGTCTTATGTCGGCTTCACCACGAAAGATATCCGGCTGGGCAATTCGACGGTTGTGAATATCGAGCTTTCCCAGGATATCAGCAACCTGAGTGACGTCGTGGTCGTCGGCTACGGAAAGATGAAGAAGTCCGATCTGAGCGCCGCGGTCGGAACCATATCGAACAGCGATCTGGAAAAGACCATCAACGTGACCCTGGATGACGCCATTCAGGGCAAGGCTGCCAACGTATATGTATCACAGACCAGCGGTGCCCCGGGCGCCGGCGCCTCCGTCATCATACGTGGAGTCAGCACGGTAACGGGTAACTACCAGCCGTTGTACGTCATAGACGGGGTCCAGATCCGGCCCCAGCTGCCGACCGGCGGCGCCTATAATGTCACCCCCAATCTGGCCAATGAATTGCAGGGTCTGAACCCCGATGATATCGAGAATATCAGCGTCCTCGAAGGGCCTGCCGCCACTTCTATCTATGGTGCTGCGGGCGCCAACGGGGTGATCATGATCACCACGAAACAGGGCAAGGCAGGACAGACGCGGGTGAATTTTAACGAGCTGCAGAACCTGCAAACGAGACCCAAGGACCTGCCGGTGATGAATCTTCAGCAATATGCGGTCTATGTCAATAAGCTGCAAGGCCTCGGCCTGGTGCCGACCGAACCCAGTGAATTGAGCGACCCCTCGCTCCTGGGCCCCGGGACGGACTGGCAGCACGCGCTTTTCCAGAACGTCTGGATGCAAAAACATTCGCTGGGTGTGAGCGGAGGTAACGACAAAACCACCTTTTATATCTCCGGTGACTATCTGAACCAGAACGGCGTCGCGATCGGATCCGGTTTCAAACGCGGATCGGTCCGGATGAATATCACCAACCAGGCTAATAAATGGCTCAGGCTCGGTCTCAACCTTTCCGGTTTCGGCACCAGGGAAACCTCCAACATTTTCCAGGGCAATCTGATCAATGTTGCGATAGGTCAGAACCCCACTATCCCCGTTAAGAACCCCGACGGTACGTTCGGTGGTCCGGCTCCGGCGCAGGCGGTATACTCCAATACCAACCCGGTAGCCGTAGCCACGCTCAATCATAATTATAACACGTCCTATGGCGGCATCGGTGGGGTCTACATCGACATCACGCCGGTCAAGGGTCTCACCTGGCACACCGAGGCCAATGGCAATATCTCCTTCAGCCAGAACTTTTCTTTCAACCCCTCCTATACCATCGGCTCGTATGTAAACGGGACTACGACGGGCAACAGGGGCGCGGGGAACAACTGGTGGGGATCGTTGAATAGCCGTTTGCAGTACGACTATACCAACGGCAAACATCAGGCTTCGCTGATGGTCGGTCATGAGGCTTCGGAATATGCCTATCAGAACCTGTTCGCCAATGCGCAGGACTGGTCGACCAACAGTATCGAGGAGCTAAGCGCCGCCAGCAACATCATTTCGAATCCTACCAGCGGACGCGGCGACGGCGCGCAGGAATCGTATATCGCGCGTGCCAATTACACCTACGATAACAAGTATATCGCACAGCTGGTCTTCCGCAGGGATGGCAGCTCGAACTTCGGTCCTCAGAACCAGTGGGGTAATTTCCCCGCCGCATCGGTCGCCTGGAAGATCTCCGATGAGAAATTCATGCAGACCATCAGCTGGCTGAATGACCTGAAGTTCCGTTTCGAATACGGCATCTCGGGTAACGCAGGTCCTGGCGGCGCCATCTATTCAAACCTTTACTCTACATCGACGGTCTGGGGAACGGGTTTCGCCCCTGCCAACTTCGCCAACCCCGCGTTGCAGTGGGAGCAGGACAAATCCGCCAATGTCGGTCTGGACGCGCACCTGTTCAACAACAGGGTCGAGATCATCGCCGATGCCTACAAAAAGACGATCTCCAACCTTATCCTGCCGGCTTCCGGACAGGAGTTCCTCGGAGGTGTGCTCAATGGCGGTTATGGTGGCATGATCACCTGGCCCATCAAGAACTACGGTGGCATGCAGAACGAAGGTATCGGGATCACGGTCAATACGGACAACATCTCCACCCACGATTTCCAATGGAAAACGGGTGTCAATTTCTCGATCGACAAGAACAAAGTGACCAAGCTGTACGCCCCGATCTATACCCAATATTACTCCACTACCAACAGCCGCCAGGCCGAATTCCTCACCGAGGTTGGCCAGCCGCTGAGCATGATCACGGGTTATATCGCGGATGGTCTGTTCATGAATTATAAGGATATCAGCGGCCATGCGATACAGACCTCCAACGGCGTGATGACCATCAGCCCGACCCAGGGTTCCTGGCCGGGAGACGTCAAATTCAGGGACATCAACAAGGATGGCCTGGTCGATAATAACGACCGCACCATTATCGGCAATCCCTGGCCGAAATTCACGGCAAATTTCAATACGAATTTCACATTCAAGGGTTTCGAGCTGAACCTGTTCTTTACCGGTGTGTACGGCAACAAGATCCTCAACCTGACGAGATACCAGAACGAATATATTCCGTTGGGCGTAGGTCCTTACTCCAACCACTTCCGGTCGGATGTCAATTTCGCCGTGCCCAGCAGCACGAATATAGCGGACGCGCTGACCGCCACGCTGACCAATCCCGGCCACCAGATCCCCAGGCCATCGCAAGCCGATGCCAACCAGAATGTGCGGCTCACGCAATGGGATGTGGAAGACGGCAGCTATATCAAGCTCAAGAACGCCAGGATCAGCTATAGCGTACCATCCAGGATATTGCAGACCACGCATGTGCTGCGCGGCGTGATAGCGTCGTTCCAGTGTCAGAACGTATTCACCGTCACGAAATACAAAGGTTATGACCCGGAAGTCGGCATGTATCAGTACGGTGGATTCAATATCGTAGGCATGGACGAAGGCCGTTATCCTCAGACAAGGTCTTATGCATTCAGTCTTTCACTTAACTTTTGATCACAACATTTAATTCAAAAGGTATGAACAAGATAATAACCATCCTTTCTATAATGCTTCTCGGGGCGGCCATCCTCCCGGGTTGTAAAAAGAATTTTTTGAACCGGCCGCCGCTTTCGTCGCCGACCTCCGGTACCTTCTACCAGACCGATGCCGATATCCTGGGAGGCACTGCCGTACAGTATAATGCATCCTGGTCCGGTTACAACGGAACTTCGCTGAATTATATCGGCGATGTGTTAGGAGGGGATATGGTCATCGACAACTACAACGGAAGGGGCGCGTACATGAACTTCACCGTTAGCTCCGCCGACGGTAGCGGCGCGCTGCAGAGCGCGTATCAGGCCTTCTGGTATGTCGTAGCCAACGCCAATGTCATCGCGGCCAATATCAAGGCCGCAGGCGCCGGCGCATCGCAGGCAGCAAGGAGCGAAGGGTTGGCGGAATGCTATTTCATGCGCGCCGCCGCCTATTACTATCTCACGCTGAACTGGGGCGCAGTGCCGATCATCTATGACAACAGCTCGCAGATCGGCGATTCCACTATCCACCGTAATCTCCTGTCGGATGATTGGAAGTTCATGATCAATGACCTGCTGTTTGCAATGAAGAATCTGCCTGCCACGCCTGTCCAGCCCGGACGCATTACCAAATGGAGTGCGGAAGGCATGCTGGCGCGCGCCTATCTCGTCCGTTCGGGATTGACCGGGTCGGGCGGTTCGCGCAATCAAAGCGATCTGGACAGCGCCAAACTTTATGCGGGCGATGTCTGTCATAACAGCGGTCTCACGCTCGAACCCAACTATTACGATCTTTTCACCTCCGGAAAATTCAGCGGGACGACGGTGCCTTCCGAAAGTCTTTTCTCGCTGATGTGGGTGCCTACCGGTCAGTGGTTCGTCCAGAATCATATGCAGGCGAATCTCGCGTATGACTCGAAGATCACCCAGACCGGTGACGGATGGGGCGGATCGTTCGGCGGTTCGGCCAGTCTCATGGCGTACTATATGGACCCGGCCAATGCGGCGGACACGATGCGCAGAAGGGCTACGGTCTTTATGCCAGGCGATGCTTATTCGGATATCAACAAGCCAGCGGGCTGGCTGGTCGATACTTCCCTGTTCAACAACGCGAAGATCTATGTCGCCGGCCAGCAAGGCAATGGCTACGGCAACGACCGCGCGTATGTCAAGAAATATGTCATCGGATCGCCATCCGACAATGGCGGACAGGGCGCGCAGCAGGACGAGAACCTCAATACCTATATGTTCCGGCTGGCGGATGTATATCTCATCTATGCAGACGCTATCCTGGGCAACAATCCTTCGACCACCGACGCCGAGGCGTTGACTTATTTCAATGCCGTCCGCTCGCGGGCAGGGGCGACGACAAAGACGTCCATCACCTATGCGGACCTCCTTCTCGAAAGAAAGATCGAGTTCGCTTTCGAAGGACATGTATGGTACGACTGGAAAGCCTGGTATTATTTCGATCCGACCGATGCACTGAACTATTTCAGCAACCAGAACAGGGGCAATTATAATATCAGCTACAATAGCGGACATCCGTTCATCACTTTTTTCAATTCGAACGGATTGCCCAATGCGGACGGTTCGGCCGGATCGGTGCATTACCAGATCACGCAGCAAACTGCGGACCTGCCGTTCCCCGAAGCGGAATTGCTGGTAGCGCCTGCACTGGGACAGGCTCCGGTGCCTTTCGATTTTAGTAAAGTGAAATATTGATTGCCAAGGCGGCCCCCCGCCCTAATTAAAAATAGAAATTATGAAACGATTGTTGCTATTTCTTGTTTCCCTGGCGGCCCTTGCGCAATTCGCCTGTAAAAAAAGCGAAAGCGGGATGCCCACCGTTACCCACGTACGTCTCGTAGACCCTACGAAAGCGGACAGTTTCTTTACGCAGGCCAAACCGGGGACCCTCATCGCGATACAGGGGAGTGGTTTTGCCGGGCTGCAGGCCGTGTATTTCAATGACACGTCCGCCTATTTCAATCCTGTATACGCGACAAATACGAATATCATCATCACCATTCCGGGCTATGCCCAGACCTTGGCTACGAAATCGAATGCAACGAATACCATCAAGATCGTCACCGGTCACGGAACGACGACCTATGCGTTCAAACTGGTGCTGGATCCTCCGTCGATCAGTTCGATCACGCTGGACAATACGGGAAAGCTGTTGTACATCAACGGTTACAATCTCCTCGGTGTGAAAAAGATCACCTTCCCCGTGCCCAACCCGGACACTGCGCTTGGCTATACGGTAGACACCAGCGGCAGACTGGTCACCGCGGTGATCCCACCCGGTCTCGCCAGCAACGATTCCATCAGGGTGTATTGCACGTTTGGGGTCGCCTCCTTCCCCTATCCGCCGCCAATGACGATCAGTTCCGTCTCGAATGAGAATGCCATTTTGGGTGATACCATCACCATCACAGGAACCAATTTCAGCGGTATCTCGAGCGTCACCTTCCCCGGCGGTATCGTGGTCAACAATCCGAAGGTACTCAGCATCAGCCAGATGACAGTTGCGGTGCCGGCGGGTATTACGGCTCCGGATTCGTTACGAATTGCGGGCGCGCTGGGAACGGCTACCGCCCCTCAGCTGTTCGATTCCTATATCACACATCCTTCACCCGGCTATCTCTCCACCTTCGACGTGCAGTATACGGTCACGAATACCGACAATAATGGCTTCGTAGGATGGACGGGAGGTTATGCGAACGCCCCGGCATCCGCCTATCCCAATGCCACCGGCGGTGTCGCTTTCCTTGCGAATGGAAGTCCGATCGCGGGTAATACCGGAGGCGGATCGCAGGGTAACCCCGGATTTATCCAATTGTACGATGTGCCCTGGGTCGCCAATACAGGCGATAACCCGAGCAACTACTCGCTGAAGTTCGAGGTCTATGTCAAAGGGAGCTGGAAGGCCGGCGCGATCTACGTTATGATGGGTGATTGGTACGGATGGAAAGGTTACCTCGCAAGATATGCGCCCTGGACTACCGATCCCAACGCCAATTTCAGTCCGGGAGCCTGGGTTACGGCGACCATACCGCTCAGTCAAATGGTGTCTACGACCGGCCCGGGTACCAGCGTCATGGCGAATGGCAAGGTTGCTTCGCCCAACAACGACGCCAATGAATGGGATTATCAGACTTTCCCCACCGGCGGAATGCCGGCGGCCAACTTCACGACCTATAATTCGACGGCACTGTGTTTTGCCATTGTGAATGACCAGGCTTCGCCGGCCATTGCGGCGAATGCGCTGAACATTGCTATCGACAATATCCGGATCGTGAAAGGGAAATAACAAATTGTAACTATGAAAATTAAGA